>JBJMMA010000061.1:0-23261 GCA_045805065.1 Bdellovibrionia bacterium
TGGAAGTCAGCTGGAATGGATTTGGTAGCGCATATTATGGACAAGCTCTGAGCAGCGATTATCGTCCGTATGGACTCACCGACAATCACGTCAATTTCACCACCTTCAGCAACATGGGCTTGAACGTTGGCGCGAAGATCAATGATGATCTTGCTTTCGCCGCGCAGCTTGTCGCTCTCGGAAGCCCAGTTGGCTCGACCGACAAGTTCGGTCTGATCGCTCAATGGGCATACGTCAACTACACGCCAAGCCAGGTGCAGGGACTCTCCATTCGCGGTGGACGCCAGTTGGCTCCGATCATGATGGCGTCTGAGTACGTTCGGGTTGGCTACCTCTTGCCATATCGCCAGATTCCAGCTGTGGTCTACAATCTGGCTCCAATCACTCGTTTTGATGGTGTTGGCGTTTATCAAACTGTGAACGCAGGCATCGGACGTTTGACCTTGGGAGTTTTCGGCGGTAGCCCAGCTTTGGATACTGTCAGCCAAACGACCTATAGCTTTGGTCTTTCTGATCTTCTGGGTGCAGTGGCGACCTTGGATGGCGATGGCTGGCGCGTGAGAGCGCAAGCCTCTCGTATGTACAACAAGTTCAATTTGGTGACATCTCCATCGACCTCGCTTAACTGGGACGGTCACTCGCAGATTTATTCTGCGGGCGCACGTTATGACAAACACAACGTCGTTTTCTGGGGCGAGTACCTGATGACCCGCGCTCCAGACGGTACGCCAGTCTCTCCGATCTCTGTTGCAACCGCTGGCAACAACGGCCGCTATGTCGGAAGCTCACACGGCTACTACCTCATGGGCGGCTATCGCTTGGGCAACTTCTTGCCTCGCTATACCTTTGCTCAAGGCTCCAATAACTACAACTTGCCAGTTGCTGCTTACAATGGAAAGGTCACCAGCCACACGGTTGGCTTGAACTATACCGCTGGCCAAGCCGTGCTTAAGGCTGAGTTCGAACACGATTCTTCTCCAGCTGCTCAAGGTGCAGGTTATCTTGCAACGACTCCTGCAGGATCAACCGCTACCTCAGGTAATGCTTTCTTTGCTGGCGTGGACTTCATTTTCTGATCTGACTTGAAGAATTGAGGATTATTCGAATGAAAAAGACAATCTACGCAATGGCACTGGCAGTTGTCGCTCTGAGTTTCTCTCTCTCCGCAAGCAATGCATTTGCTGGCTGCGAGAAGACCAAGGGCGGCGCTAAATCTGAGTTCACCGGCGACTCTCTCGATGGCTTGTCCGTCGACAAGAAAGCCATGTCGACGTTGAACAAGAAGTTCCCTGGTCTTTCGATTACCGAGAAAGTTTTCTCCGGTACGATTCAGACCTGCACGGACTGCAAGGACAACTTCGTCACTTGTAACGAGTAACAAGAACTTTTCCAAAGTTCTTGAGTATTGAAGGGCGCTTCCAAAAGGAGGCGCCCTTTTTATTTAATGGCTTCTAACTCAACCGCATCCAGCCAGGACACCACTTGATCCAGCGACTGCGTGAGTCCTTTATACGCGCGACTCTCCGGAGTCATGGAAAGAAGACCTGATCTTAAAAGCGCGCGCTCGCGCGGGTTTCGGCGAATCTCATCTCCGTCAGTGAAGTAAACCCGAATCGCAAATACAGCCGCATGAACTTCCGGTAAGCCATGAATCACCTGACGCTCATAGCGGAGGATAAAAGGGGAGCGTCCTTCGTCGACCGCTTCCGGCCGAAAGCTTCGACCTTTCCATTCGTCAGCATCCCAGCCAGGAGGGGAGTGCGGATGATGGTTGAGTCTGCGATCTGTCCCAAAGCCCCAAACAAAGCGCACGTAGGGACCTTTGTAAATCATTGCATCCACCAAAGCGGATGCTGAGCGGTTGAGTTTATCGATTCCAGGAATCGGTGCATGAACCTGGAAGAAGCTCTTCCCGATCTTGTCTTCAGCAGCCCAATGGCTTGGGCTGAAAAGATGAAGTGCTGAGAGCCAGTCGCGGCCATCACCATCTTTGCTGCAAATGGCGAGATCCTCCTGGACCTGAGAGCAGAGCGCATCAAGCGCGCAGGCGTACTGAACCCCCGAAGATGACTTCAGTTCGTAAGCAGAATCCAGGTCAAGCTTCTCCTGGGTCAGTGAGCAATGGAGAATGCCTCCGCTTGAAGTTTGCTTCCACTGAAAGTACGTGGGGCTTTCTTCACAAAGTTTGTGTAACAAGAATCGGTTCACAGCGCTGGAGACCTCAGTCGAGTAATTCTCCTGAACAAAGTACTTGGAAAGTCTCTCTTGACGGCCCGCGAGTTTATTGGCGCGATAGATCGGAAACTCATCGTCAAACTGAAAGATCTTTGAGTCTGCGGCGCCATTGCCCATAGGAGTGCCCAGGCTTTTTAAACCGGGGGCAACCTCGTAAATTCCTTTGTCGATGGGAAAGTATCGGGCCGGACTATGAAGATCCATGGCGAGCCTCCTGGCTTTTGACTCGCATCATTTGCTAAACTAGTAAATATGGCAGAGACGGAAAATATTCCTAAAACAGGCTTGGTTTTGACAGCTGGCGGCGCACGCGGTGCGTATCAAGCAGGAGTTCTGAAACGTCTGGGTGAGCATCCCGCATTTCGCGATCAGCCATTGCCGTTCCCGATTATCGTAGGAGCCTCCGCGGGCGCAATCAACAGCGTTTATTTGGCTGCTGAGAGCAAGGATTTTGGCCTCGCAACCCGCAAGCTCGCCAAGACCTGGAGTGATTTGAGAATCCAGGATGTGTTCCGAACTGACATTCCATCGCTTGGGATAGGAGCAGCACGCTGGATCCGGGATCTCTCCTGCGGCGGACTCATCGGCGGCGGGGAGGTGCAATCCCTTCTGGATTCGGCACCTTTGCGTAGTCTGCTTGAGAAAGCTCTCCCCATGGATGGAATTGAGAATTCCATTCGGGAAGGTCATTTGTACGCTGTCGCTATTGCTGCGACCAGTTATTACTCTGGAAAGTCCGTAACCTTCATTCAGGGAAAACCGGGGCATCCGCTTTGGAGTAAAACCAGGCGCGCGTCTATCCCGGCCGACCTCACTGTGGATCACGTCATGGCGTCTTGCGCGATCCCTGTCATCTTTCAGCCTGTGAAGATCCAGTTTGAAAGTGGCGAATTCTATTTCGGTGATGGTGCTCTCAGGCTTGTGACTCCGTTCAGTCCAGCGATCCGACTTGGAGCCCGGCGCGTTTTCGCCATCGGCATCCGCTCTCAGGCCGCGGCCATGGCGCGCTCCCGAAAAGAACTTTCAGCGCTCTCCGATGGTCACTCACAAAAGCTGCTCATGAAAAGACCGCCTCTTGCTCAAGTTTTTGGCGTCACATTGAACGCTATCTTTTTGGATCACCTGGATACGGACCTCGATCATTTGAATCGAATCAACGAGCTGATTCGTGCGTATCATGCGGACTCAATTACAAATCCTGAGATCAAAGAGCCCATGTACCCTGTCGATCCGTTTTTAATTCATCCATCCGTTGATCTCGCGGAAGTCGCCGAGCTTCATGGTCATCGCATGCCCCGCTTTGTTCGATATCTTATGGAAGGATTGGGAACCTCTCGCTCTCAATCGGCCGATTTGATGAGCTACCTTCTGTTTGATGCAAACTTCACCCGGGACCTCATCGATATCGGATATAAAGATGCAAGTAACCACATCGATGAACTCGAGCACTTTCTTCGGTCCGAGAAAAATGAGGCTACTGACCGCGAGGCCAGGTCTCTGGAACGTCCTCGCGAATGAATTCCACAGGGAAGGGGTCAACAGCTCGAGTCTGATCAATGAAGACAAACGCGTCGTAGCGGTTAGAGAGAGACGTAGGTACGTAATTGCCCCAGCGCTCATGTGCGGGGTCGTAAACCACGCCAATCGCTCGATGCCCAAGTTTGCGAGCTAATGCCGATCTCTCATCTCGATCCTCGTTCTCCATGAGAACAAATTGCTGAGAGACTCCCTTGGCAACGCATGCATCGTGGAAGGCAGCTTCGTAGCTTCCTTCGCGTCCCGGTGGCACCGGTAGAGTTTGGATCGGACCATCCCAGGAATGAGAGGCAATCACTGATCCCTCATACGTTCCGAAGCCAACGAGTGAGACTTGATCATCACCCAGGCGCTCGCGAGCAAGGCCGCCAATGTTGACTTGACCCATTTCGAGCATGTCCGTCGCGCGATAATCGCCGATATGAGTATTATGTTCCCAGACAATCCCTTTAGCGGTGGGTCCGTAAAAATCCAGCAGAAGCTCCAGCGTCTCCATCATGTGTCGATCGCGGACATTCCAGGAATCTTCTGTTCCCAACATCATGGTCCGGTAATAGTCTTCTGCGTTTCGGACGATGCGGGCGTTTTGTCGCGCATCAAAAAGCGCAGCTTCTCGGTCCTTCAGTCCATCCAGCCTGAAGGTCAGAAGTTCGCTGAGCACCTGTGCGACTTCGGCCTCGCAACCTTCCGGCATTTGAGCCAGTGAACGGGCGTAACGTCTTTCATCCTGGTTATAGCGATCAAAGCAGCCGTAAAGGGTCTTGGCCCGTCGGGCTAGGAATGGATTGATTTTATGGAGCTGCGCCAGCACTGCTTCCATGGATTCAAAAAGCGAGTAAACATCAAGGCCATGAAATCCGATCGACTTATCAGTTGCTCCTGTGTCTGTCGTTCCCAGACTCAAAGAAGCGTTGTTCATAGAAGCGTTGTAATGGCGAAGCCACTCAGCAAGTTCTGCAATTTCAGCATTGGCCCACATCCATGTGGGCCAGCGATGGAAGGCGTTTAAGGCATCTCGGGCCGTCCCGTAAGCGCTGCCATGACTGATGTAGTGATTCAATGTCTGGCAGGGGGGCCAGTCGCCTTCTACCGCAATGAACTGAAAACCGTGATGCTCAATGAGCTCCTGCGAAATGATCCTGCGCCAATCATAGAACTCGTGCGTTCCATGTGTCGCCTCTCCCAGCATGACCACCTTTGAGTTTTTAACCCGCGCGATCAACGGCTCCAGGTCCGACGCTCTTTGAAACGGCTGAGCGCGATCGCGGATGGTCTCAACTAGGGATGGGCGATTACTCTTCATGCGGCATCCCCGGTATTCCCTTGGTTTTTCAGAGCATCATCGACAATGTCTTCGTCTCCTTCGGCTTGCTCCATGTCCTGTGAGCGAGGACGCTCCTTGGCGTAGTAATCTTCCATTATTTTTGACGTGCCTGGCTTCTCAGTATTGGCTTTTATGTCTTCAGGCTGGTTTTGGTTTTGAGAATTCTGTTGCTTGCCCTTTTCACCGTGAATGACTTTGAACTTCATAAAATGGCTCCTTTTGCATTCATTATGTCAGCGATTGCCTGCGCCCAGTGCGAACGGAACGGGCGTGGTTCCAAAGATGTTGTATCCAGTTGCACTCGACGTATTGCCTGCTCCAGGCTCGTTGCGATTTCTTCCCGCATCGATCTCGTTCAGATTTTCCCAGCTGGGAGGGCGTCCCATATATCGATTTGGCCCTTCATTCGGATCAGTGGTGGTTTGAGAAGTTCCGCCAGGGCCTACGGGGCCAACACCCATTTTAGGTCCGCCTCCGGGCAGAGGAGTTCTTGTGCCTGCAGGCAGCTGATCATTTCCCGGCGGACCTCCCTTGTCATTCAGGATGGAAGTTCCTGCTGATCCGGCCTGCTGGTTTGTGGGAGCGCCTTGCGATGATTTCTGATCTTGCTGCCAGAGTTGAACTTGGGGATCTGCCTGGCCTGCCTGCTGTTGCTGGGCTTGCTGCTCCTTGAGTTCCTGCCTGCCTGAAAATCTGTAAAGCTCGTCGCCTGCGAGTGATGCTCGCTGCAGCGAACCGAACAGAGCAGAGCAAGCCAAGGCACTACCTAGCACGCCCGCCATGAGCGAGCGCTTTTTCCATGCGCCATGAAGCCTCGACACATCGTCCTCCTATTGCCTTAGCGCATGCAATATCCAGACAAGATTTATGCAGTGAGACAGCTATTAAACTGTGATAATGTAACGGCAAATGCCGGCTCACATCACTCGCTTTCAGGTTATGGCAGTTTTGCAGGCGGCTCGAGCTCGTTACTTTGGTTTGGATTCAGACGAAGCAAAGAGCTGGGGCCTGAATCGCGCCTTGTTCTATGCAGCAGCCAAAAGCCGCTGGGCTGAGGCAAAGGCAATTGGAGCACGCAGGCCTGTGATTCCTGAGTTTGAACTCGCTCGTCAGCATCATGATCTTGAGTACCAGCTCGGAGGTGAGAAGGCTTTCGTTTGTCGCGGACCGCGGAATGGTTTGAGGTTTCGCTTTGGCGAAAAGACCCAGCTTCCCAGGGACTTTGACTGGCAAGTGAAGAATCGCTTTGCGAACTGGCCTGAGGCCTGGGCTGAAGCTGTTGCGATCATCAAGAGCGCAGATCCGCACGATCTTGAGAGCCAGAGCAGGTTCTTCAATAAAATATATAAGCCAAGGCGGGACCTGCTCGCTGCTCAGTGGTCAGCGCAAAAATCCTCAGTTCGCCCCTTTAAGCGTGCTGCGTGATTCCTGTGATTTTCACCAGGATCCGTTTGTTCCGGTTTCCATCAAACTCGCCGTAAAAGATCTGCTGCCAGGTTCCGAAATCCAGTCTCCCATGAGTGACTGGGGCTGTGAGCGCATGGTTGGTGAGAAATGATTTCAGATGAGCATCGGCGTTGTCTTCTCCGGTCTGGTGATGTCGATAATCCCTTCCAAAGGGAGCGAGATTCTCAATCCATCCTGCGATGTCGTGAAGGAGGCCTGATTCTGCATCATTGATGTAGAGGCCAGCCGTAATATGCATGGTGCTCACAAAGCAAAAACCGTCATAGACTTTTGAGCGAGCGAGCGCCTGTTCTACTAGCTCCGTCACATTCACCAATGCATAACGCTCTGGGATTTTGACGTGAAGATACTCTGTATGATGAATGATGGCCCCGCGTTCCTCGTGCGCTTTGACTTCGTTTTTAATAAATCCCGGGCAGCCATGGGGATCGAGAAGCCAATCCTGGGGTCTCAGATTTTTCATATAAAGTAGATGGCAAAGAGTTGAGCGCTAAAGTTGCAACGCCTGAGTTTGAGTCAGAGCTGTAAATTGGACGAAAATAAGGGCCGCTCGCTGGGATAACCTGCGGCGGCCCTGATTGTCTTCTTTAAAAATATTTACCGGCTGCCTGTTGAGCTTCCGGATGAGCTTCCGGAGGAGCCTCCTGTGGAGCTGCTCGCACCTGTGTTCGATGTATCGCCAGAGCCCGAGAGGGAGCCTGAGTTACCCGACATGCCTGGGGATTGAGCTGTACCAGGCTGTTGGGTCTGAGATGCGTTGTAGTTCGGGTTGTTTCGATTTGGATTACAAGATGTCGCAGCGAAAATCACAGCGCATGCGCTAAGGGCCATCAATAAAGATTTCATAGAAAATCCTCCGCCGTTTGCGACTGCAACTCACATGCGAGTCCAGGCGGCCTCGCCGCTATGCTCTCTTTGACGCTGAGAGAACTGCCGAGCTGAGCATCACAAAACTGATCCACACCAGGTCGGCAAGAAGCAGATGCACCATTTGCAGCCCGACTGGGGCCAGAAGCAAAAGATTGGTGCCGCCCACCAGCATCTGAATCAGGATCAATCCTTGAAGCGCTCTTGCCCAGATTTTTGCATCACTCTGCCGTGCTTCAGCCCAGCGCACGGAAAATTCAGAAAACAAATACAGAACAATCGCTGTCAGGACTGCCATCGCCGGATGAAAGACTCTGAGTTTTACGAGAAAATGGCTATCTCGCGCAAAGTCCTGGGTAAATCCTGAAGCAAGGGATTTGCTCTGAAAGAGTGTATCTCCGAGTGCAGTCAAAGCACCGGTAGTTCCAAGAAGCAGGACGGTGACAAGTGATGTGAGGACCCAGCGTCTGGGTTTGTCTTCGCTCACTTTTTCAGGCGAATTGAAATTCAAGGGAAGTCCCGAGAACCGCACTGTTAATGTGAGTGCTCCAAGAAGAAATAAAGTGTTCACCAGGTGAATGGAAATCGAGATTGCTCGACGAACCGATTGGTCGTGCTCAACGAGCGCAAGTAGAACGAGAGCTGCTCCGACCAGGGCTTCACTGACCGTTAATCCAAAAGTCCAATTGGCAGCGACGCGAGCCGGATGCTTCTTGGGATAGGTTCTCCATGCCCAAACCATCAAAAGGATGGCAAACACCAGGCAGAGACCTGAGCTTAAGCGGTGGGTAAGTTCGATCCAGGTTTGGATGCGCTCGGGACGAGGAATGACTTCGCCATTACAGAGTGGCCAATGGCTTCCGCAGCCAGCGCCTGATCCTGTCGCGCGAACATAGGCGCCCCAGAGAATCACTAAAACATTATAAGAGAGGCAGAATACGGCGAACTTCTTAAACCGATTCAAGCGTCACCTGACGCCCTAACGCGATGAGTTAGGGAAATTAGCGGATCGTGCAACCGATCCAAGGATTCTTTGCGTCCTTTGGACAGAGATAGGAATCCTTAGGCAATTGCACCTGAGGGGCCGGTACGACAAGCATTTTTGCGTAACGGCCAGTGGTCCGGAAAGAGAGATCCATAATGTTCAGACCCCAGTCACCTACAACTGCGCCTACAAATGCCAAAGCGACCAGACCTACAATGAGGGCTGGAATCAGTTTGCTCATAGGAATTTGAGACAGTTTTGCCATAGGCGAATTGGTCGACATTCTAAAGATGCTCCTTACCGAGTGATATATATCCCACTTTACCTCAGGGGCAAGAAAAAGAAAGCCGTTTACTTGACGTGCAACGTGCCCTTCATGGTCATCGAGTGACCAGGGAAGGTGCAGATGTAGGTGTAATCACCGGCTGCAGGCATCGTGATCACGGTGCTGACAGTTTCGCCTGGCTTTGCAAGCTTGGTATGACCCAGCACGTTAGCGCCTTCGGCAACCCAGTCTTTAGCTTCGCCAGCTTGCATGCTGTCGGTCGCAACTTGTTGTTCCGAACCTGGCTTCACGAGAACCCAGTTGTGGTTCATGTTGGAAGCTGCAGATGCGTTGTTTTTAAAGGTAATCTTCACTGCTTGGCCAGCCTTGGCTTCCATTTCCTTCTTGTCGAAGTAAAGGTTATCGCCATCGGTGGAAATCGTGAGTTCGGCTTGAGCCGTTGCGTTAGATGCTGCAGCTGGAGCAGCCGAGCCTGCTGGAGCAGGGGTTGCCTGAGTGTTTGCGGCAGAGGTTGCTTGTGCTTGCGGTGCCGCAGACTCTGGTGCGCTTTCCTTTTTGGTGCAGGAGGAAAATGCGACCATTGCGATCGTACTAGTAACAGCCAATGCTTGAACTAAAGAAGAGCGAGTTTTCATGTTTTTTCTGATCTCCGTAGGATTCGCTATGCATTTCTTAGAATGCTCTTCAGAAGCAAATTTGAAGCGTTTTCATGAAGAGTATTCTTGACGTAAATGCTATTATGGGGTCAACCATAACACAATATGACGAACAAAAACAAAAGAGATAGCTCATCTCAAGCGGCAAGTTCAGGACGTTTAGCGTCGGTCACTCAGAAATTCGCGATGGCTTTATCAGGTCTTGGCCTGGTCGGTTTCGTGATTGTCCATCTTCTCGGAAATCTTTCCTTGTACCGACCAGATGGCACTCCATTTAACACCTACGCGAACGCTCTTCACCAACTCGGCGGGCTCTTGATTGCTGCTGAGATTGGACTGCTGCTGGTTGTTCTTCTTCACATCTTCACCGGCCTTGCTCTGAAGAAAAATCACTCGGCTGCCCGACCACAGAATTACAAAATGTGGCGCTCCAAGGGCGGCCCTACGCCGAGCAATTTCTCTTCCCGCACGATGATTTTCTCGGGCCTTGTCTTGCTCATTTTCATCGCCGTTCACGTCTGGCAATTCCGTTTCGGTGCGAGCATCGATCAAGGTTACGCCACTCAGATTCACGGTGAAGAGGCTCGCGATCTTCATCGCCTCGTCGTTGAAACTTTCAAGAATCCGGCTTGGGTTGGATTCTATGTGTTCTGCATGCTTCTTTTCGGCACTCACTTGAGGCACGGAATCTGGAGCGCGTTCCAATCGCTGGGTTTGGTCAGCGGTGGAGCATCCCGCAAGCTTTTGAGCTTGAGCGGATTGTTGGGATTCATTCTGGCGGTGGGTTTTCTTTTCATCCCCGTCTACATTTACTTTTTCGTCTAGGAGCCAATCATGAATTTGGATGCAAAGATTCCCTCAGGTCCTATTGAAGAAAAGTGGAACAAACATAAAGGCGAGATCAAGCTCGTCAACCCTGCGAACAAACGTAAGCACACGGTGCTCGTCGTAGGAACGGGGCTTGCCGGCGCATCTGCCGCCGCGTCGCTCGCTGAGCTTGGCTACAACGTGAAGAGCTTCTGTATTCAGGACTCTGCTCGTCGCGCTCACTCCATCGCAGCTCAAGGCGGTATCAACGCTGCCAAGAACTATCCGAACGATGGCGACAGCGTTCATCGTCTTTTCTACGACACCATCAAAGGTGGCGACTATCGCTCCCGCGAAGCCAACGTGCATCGCCTGGCCGAGCTCAGTGTCGACATCATCGATCAATGCGCAGCTCAAGCTGTTCCATTTGCTCGTGAGTACAGCGGCGAGCTTGCAAACCGCTCTTTCGGTGGCGCGCAAGTGTCTCGTACTTTCTATGCTCGTGGTCAGACGGGTCAGCAGCTTCTCCTGGGCGCTTATCAAGCGCTCATGAGACAAGTCGATGCTGGCAAGGTCACGATGTATGAGCGCCACGAAATGCTGGATGTCGTCATCATCGACGGCAAGGCCCGCGGTATCATTACTCGCGATCTCGTCACCGGAAAGATCGAGCGCTTCGCGGGCGATGCCGTGATCCTCGCGACCGGCGGGTACGGACGTATTTTCTATCTTTCGACGAACGCCTTCAATTCGAACGGAACGGCAATCTGGCGCGCTCACAAGCGTGGAGCTGCGTTTGCAAATCCTTGCTACACGCAGATTCACCCGACCTGCATTCCAGTCTCAGGCGAGCATCAGTCCAAGCTGACCTTGATGTCTGAGTCTCTGCGTAACGACGGACGCGTTTGGGTTCCTAAGAAGAAAGAAGACGTTAAGAAGGATCCTGCTTCGATCCCAGAAGAAGATCGCGACTACTATCTTGAGCGCAAGTATCCATCGTTCGGAAATCTCGTTCCTCGCGACGTGGCTTCTCGTAACGCAAAACAAGTTTGCGACGAAGGCCGTGGCGTAGGCATGAGCGGCTTGGCCGTTTATCTCGACTTCCGCGATGCCATCAAGCGCGACGGTAAGAAAACGATCAGCGAAAAGTACGGAAACCTTTTCGACATGTATCACCGCATTACGGACGAAAACCCGTATGAAGTCCCAATGCGTATCTATCCAGCCGTTCACTATACGATGGGCGGACTCTGGGTGGATTACAACCTGATGTCAACGATCCCTGGCTTGCACGTTCTTGGAGAAGCCAACTTCTCTGACCACGGCGCAAACCGCCTCGGCGCATCCGCTTTGATGCAAGGTTTGGCTGATGGATACTTCGTCATTCCATACACCTTGGGTCACTACATCGCTTCGAACACGCTTTCAAAGGTGGACACAAACCACCCAGCGTTTGCTGACGCTGAAGCAAGCGTGAAGACAAGCATCGATCGCCTGGTTGCGGCAGGGAAGAAGGGCGGCAAGAAGACCGCTCTTGATTTCTACCGCGAGCTTGGACACATCATGTGGGATAAGGTCGGCATGGCTCGTAACGAAGCGGGCCTCAAAGAAGCGATCACCAAGATCAAAGCACTTCGCGAAGAGTTCTGGTCTGGCATCCAGCTTCCAGTTGAAACCGACACCTTCAACAAGAACCTCGAAGTTGCAGGCCGCGTGGCCGACTTCCTGGAACTCGGTGAATTGATGGCACGCGACGCTCTCAACCGCTCTGAGTCTTGCGGTGGTCACTTCCGTGAAGAAAGCCAAACGCCAGAAGGCGAAGCGCTTCGTGACGATGCGAACTACTCGTACGTCGCGGCTTGGGAATACAAGGGCGAAGGCCAGGAGCCAGTTCTCCATAAGGAACCGCTCGTGTTCGAAAACATCAAGCTCGCTCAACGAAGCTACAAATAAATAAAGGATAGCTGAATTATGGCAAACACCATGACTCTGAATCTTGAGATCTGGCGGCAAAAAAGCGCAAACCAAGCAGGCGCATTCGCGACCTACAAGCTCGATGGCGTGACGCCGGACATGTCGTTCCTGGAAATGCTTGATCTTCTCAATGAGAAGCTCATCCGTGAAGGGAAAGAGCCAGTTGAGTTTGACAGCGATTGCCGCGAAGGCATTTGCGGAAGCTGCGGCTGCATGATCAACGGCCAGGCTCACGGCCCTCAGATGGCAACGACCACCTGCGAGCTTTACATGCGTCACTTCAAGGACGGCGACACGATCGTGATCGAGCCTTGGAGAGGTCGCGCTTTCCCGGTCATTAAAGACCTGGTGGTGGACCGCGGAGCAATGGATCGCATCATCTCTTCGGGTGGATATACTTCCGCCAAGACCGGAAAACACGCGGATGCGAACGCGATCCTGATTCCAAAGCCAATTGCTGATCAAGCAATGGATGCAGCGACCTGCATCGGTTGCGGCGCTTGCGTAGCAGCATGCCCGAATGCATCGGCATCGCTCTTCACGGCAGCAAAGATCTCGCAGCTCGCACTCATGCCTCAAGGCCAGGTCGAGCGCGCTCGTCGCGCAAGCCGTATGGTCAAGCAAATGGACGTGGAAGGCTTCGGCAATTGCACCAATATCGGTGAGTGCCGTGCCGCATGCCCTAAGGAAATCTCGATCGACTACATTTCCAAGATGCGCTCTGAGTACGCTAAGAGCCTGCTTTCTGACAACGAAGGCAAGGAATACTCCGGTCCGTAATTTCTTTTAGCGAAAAGAAAGTCTGTAAAAGCGCCGATGCGGAAACGCTTCGGCGCTTTTGTTTTTTGGGCTACACCGCTTTCGCGCGTGTTCTATGCTCTCTCACGTGCACGCTGCGCTCGAAGTACAGTGTCCACGTACTCTTGAACGTTTCTGATGCTTCCAAGCGCGGTGTGATCCTGCTGATGAGGCTCAAGAACGGGCACATCAAGCAAGGACTGCATGCAATTGCTGGAGGTTCCGCCCGATTGTTCAAATAGAAATGCCATCGGAACAGATTCGTAGAGCAATCGGATCTTGCCCGTCCAGTGCTGCGAATCGGGGGGATAGATATAGATTCCGCCCTCAAGCAAGATGCGATGGACATCGGTTGCCATGGCTCCTGAGTATCTCAGAGAGACGGGCGCAAGCTCCGTTCGTGATTGCGCAAGAAGCGCATCCATATAGGCTTGAACGGCATCTGGCCATTGCGAAAAATGCGCGACATTTGCGCAAAGATAACTGCCGCGGTTTGGGCAACGGACTGCAGGATGAGAGAGCAGGAACTTTCCGCTCGCAGGATGGAGCGTGTAGCCGTTCACTCCATGTCCCGTGCTCAGCATGAGAATCGTGCTGGGACCAAAAAGAAAGTAACCCGCGGCAAGCAGGTCGCGTCCCGTGGGAAGCGGATCCCGGCGATCTCGGTAGATTCCAAAGATCGAAGCAACCGTTCCATTCACGTCCAAGTTGGATGAGCCATCCAGCGGGTCCATGGCCAGAAGCAGTGGGGATTCTCCACCCAGGGTGAGCACCTTCGGATGGGCCATCTCCTCGGAGACAAATCGGTGCACAAGATTTTTTGACGAGACTCTGTCTAAAAATAAATCATTGGCCAGGATATCGAGTTTCTTCTGGGTGTCGCCCGTGCTGTTGATCGAGTTTCCTTCAGCAGCTCCTGATTTCCCAGTGAGCGATGCAGTTGCCAGAATCTGACTGAGCTCATGCGCTGCCTGCGCAAGGATCTCAATGATTTGAACATGAGGCTCTTGTCTTTCGAACTCCAGGACCTTCTCAAGGGTTGGGTGCAATTCCGTCATGATAACGCTCCTGAGTCAAGCCTACGGGAGATTCCGCATGGTCTGCTCGACTGGTTAATGCGTAGTGAGCCGCGCCGATAATTCCGACGTCTCCGTTCAGAACAAGACGCACAGGCATGGTTTCAAGGACTTTAGAGAGTCTTCCCTGTCGCACAAAGTGTTGATGAAATCGTTCCCGGTCGAGAAGTGGAACAAGTCGCGGGACAATGCCTCCGGCAATGTAGACACCACCGGTTGACATGATTTTAAGTGCAAGGTTTGCGGCTTCGCAGGCAAGAAGATCCAGAAAGATCTCAATGGTGCGCTTGCAGATCGAGGCGTTACCGTGGAGTGCCTCATCCGTGATGACTTTGGCTGGATCCATTTTCTGCAGTTTTTCGTGAAGCCATGCAGGCTCCTCTTCTTTGCCCGTATCTCTGAGGAAGGAATAGATGTGAACGATTCCCGGACCCGAGAGAAGTCGCTCCCAGCTCACGCGCTGATATTTCTTCAAAAGGTATTGAAGGATCTCGATTTGATCCGCATCGGCGGGAGCAAAGTTGCAGTGGCCGCCTTCGCTTCCAAACGGATGATAGGTTTCACCGTCCCAATAAATTCCTGCTTCGCCTAAACCTGAACCCGGGGCGATGACCGCCGCGTTTCCGCCTTCGCCTGGAAGTGGACTCGGGTTGATCAATTGAAGGTCCCGATCATCGAGCTTCAAAAGTCCGTGCGCAATGGCTTCAAGATCATTGAGTAACCAGACCTTCTTGATTCCGATCCCGCGTGCCATGTCGCCAGCATGCACTTGCCAGGGAAGATTGGTCGTCACGCTGGTCTCACCCTTCACAGGACCTGGGATTCCAAAGCATCCAAAGTCAGGGGGCGTGGAGAGCGAGCGTGTGAAGTCCTTGAGAATCTCAAGTAGACTTGCCCTCTCCTGGCTAGGGTAGGTGTTATGGCTCAAAAGCTTGAGCTCTCCCTGGGCTGAAGACTCATAAAGGGAGATACGAGAGTTTGTCGCACCAATATCTCCGGCTAATAGAGTGATAGTCGCTCGCTTCGTAAGGTCTTCCTCCCGATTCATTTGAAGCAAAAACCCTTCCAACCTTTGCCGCTCGGGGGCTAAACTACCTTTCATATGCGTCATTTGCGTACTTTTGTCTCAGTAGGGACTTTTTTTGCGCTTTATTCCATTTCTGCCGAAGCGCGTTGGGCCAAGCCGGATGATGTGGATTATGTTGTAGATTCCCGCATCAATGAGGTCTGGGTTCAAAAAGACGGGACCTATCGTGAGGAAGTGGAAGAAGTCGTCACCATTCTGAAAGACAGCGCGCGCATCACGCGCGGCATGCTGCGCTTGAACTATAATCCTGAAGTCTCAAGTCTTGAGATACTGCAGGCTGAAACGATCAAAGGAGAGACGCACCTTTCGGTAGAGCCTCAGTTGATTGAAGACAAACCGCTTGCAAGCTCAGGAGAGGGATTTGATCAGTGGCATCAGGTCCTGGTGGCATTCCCCGCCGTTGACGTCGGATCCAAGGTTCATTACAAGTATCGCAGAAAATGGTCGCAGGTTCCGGCACCCGACTTTTACTCCGATGCCTATAACTTCGGGACCGAGTACCAAAAGAGCGCTCAAGTCATTTTACATTCGCAGCTTCCGCTGATTACGCAAATCAATGATCCGGACAACGCGCTCAAGGTCTCCCGGGAAGATCGCAAGAAAGACAATTATCCTCATGAGCTCGTGATTCGCCTCAAGTCACCGCTCCTGAAAAACGTCGTGGACGAAGTAGATCCCTACATTGATGTTTCCAAACTTCCGTCCGTGTATATTGCCTCAACGCGCGACTGGTCCATGGTTTCAAAGTCAGTCATCGCGCAGTACGAGGCGACTTTGAATTCCCCGCTGCCGCCTCTTTACAAAAAGATCGCGGACGCAGCACGTGAGGTTCAGGATCCTGTCGAAAGAATCAATCTTGTGACTTCCCGGCTTGCGGACAATGTTCGTTATCTGGGGGATTGGCGAACGCTGAAAGGGAAATGGATCCCGCGACCCTTGAAAACAATTGCTCAATCCCAATTCGGGGATTGTAAGGACTTTTCAGCATCCGTTTCCGCGATCCTCAGAAGCATTGGGATGCAGGCGGATGTCGCCTGGGTCTGGCGAGGATGGAATCCTGTCTCCGAGAACTATGAGCTTCCATCAAACTTTCGATTCAATCACGCTATCGCGCGGGTTAAATCCGGAAATCGCGTTTACTGGATCGATGGTACTAATGTCGCAAGTTATGCGCAGGGGATTCCAGGCGATATCTCGGATCGTCCGGCGCTTGTTCTGGCTACTGGAAACTCGTCTCTTGAGCGCACACCTGGCGCGCAAGCTGACGAATTCAGTTATGCCTTTGTGCAAGAGATGGATTTCGCCAAGCCCGATGGCATTCGAGTCAGTGGCGCCTTTAAGACCAACGGGGGCGATGCCGCAAGCTGGATCAACAGCAACCTGAACACTTCGCAGGACACGCTCAATTTCAAGGTCGTCCGCGCCGCCGCACGTACGGAAGGTTTCCGTGACTGGAAGGTAAGTGGATTCAAAATGGGATCTCGCATTGTGCATGAGCTGAACGCCAAGTTTCAATATATTGAAAAAGCGCAAGGCTACCGAAGCACGGCAGGGCTCTCTTACCCGATCTTGCCCCCCGATGCTGTGGATCGCCTTTTATTCAATGCGGATCAAAGAGAATCCGATATCGTTCTAGGTGAGCCGTTCACTTATGAGCGGAACATGATTTTTAAGAATGTCTCGGTCGTGGGCGACGAGAACCTTGCGTGCGAAGTGAAGTCACCGTGGGTTGAGATCAAGCGCGAGGTCGACAGAGCGCCGAGCGGAATCCGGATTCATGATCGACTCCAGCTCAAAACGCTGCTTTTGCGACACAAGGATTATTCGACACCTGAGTTTCAAAAGCTTCAGGAAAAGCTTGTCAGCTGTTTCAGATTTTCATCGGTGATTTACAGGCCTGTTGATTCGATCCAGAAAAGCCCGATCAAGTGATTCGGATGACAAATGTGAAACCTTTTCCAAGCAATTGAACTCGTCTCCCCAGTTGATAAAATAGAGAGATCGACATCAAGAAATACATAAAAGTGGTTTAGTCGCTCTAAGCGAAAAGTGAGCCTATGTATTTTGGATCTCCTCGGTATCAGACAAAATGTCTGCTTTTCTCTGCTTTGTGCGCGCTCTCAAGTCTGACGGCGCACGCCACAGGCTATTATAATTTCGGGATGCAGTGGAAGGGCGCGCTGAACTCTTATCGCTTAGGTGCTGATACAGTTTTTGCGAGTGGATTTACATCGGGACTTGGAGCCCCTCCTGTCAGCGGCTCCGTGGATGGGATGATCACCACTCCTTATTTTGTTACTACTGATTCAAGTGGAAATGTCTACGTAGCAGATTACGGCAGCAATCGCCTTCTTAAGTACAACTCATCCGGCGTGTTTCAAGGGTGGATGGGAAAAATCTCAACGTCTCCAACTGGTGGAGACGCGGGCTGCAAGGGAGCGGCAGTGGGTACTGCAACTCCTGGATGGTGTACTGGCGGAAAAGGGACTTCCGGCAACGGCGATGGAATGTTGAACAGCCCGAGCGGACTGGCCTTTGATTCGTCTGGAAATCTCTATGTGAACGATTTTTTCAATTATCGCATCGTGAAATACAACTCATCAGGAGTGTTCCAGGGTTGGATCGGAAAAATCGCGACTTCCCCTACGGGCGGCGCAGCAGGCTGTAACGGGGCCGCAGTTGGAACGTTTACCCCAGGCTGGTGTATAGGCGGAACGGCGGGTTCGGGAACTGGCGATGGGATGATGAATTTTCCCACCGCAATCAAGTTGGACTCGTCTGGCAACATTTATGTTAGCGATTACGGAAACCATCGGATCAATAAGTATGACTCCAATGGGTCATTCCTGGGCTGGACTGGAAAAATCGCGACTTCTCCAACAGGAGGAGCTGCAGGGTGCAACGGAGCAGCTGTCGGCACCGCTACGCCAGGCTGGTGCCTCGGTGGGACATCGGCATCCGGCAATGGCGATGGGATGATGAATGGTCCCTACGATCTGGCGTTGGATTCTTCAGGTAATATCTACATCCCTGACGCAAACAACAGTCGAGCCCTGAAGTTCGATTCAGCAGGAGTGTTCCAAGGCTGGATCGGAAAGATTGGTACTTCACCTACCGGAGGCGCGGCCGGGTGCAATGGAGCGACGGTGGGTACCTTTACCCCGGGCTGGTGTATAGGCGGAACAGCGGCTTCCGGCAATGGTGACGGAATGTTGAGTTCCCCAAACGGAATCGCCGTGGATAGCTCTGGCAATGTTTATGTCGCTGACCAGAACCATCGGGTCAGCAAGTATAATTCCTCGGCAGCATTTCAAGGCTGGATTGGAAGGATTGGTACCTCTCCTACAGGCGGCGCAGCAGGCTGTAACGGTGCCACAGTGGGCACATTCACACCAGGATGGTGTACGGGAGGAACTGCTGCCTCTGGTACAGGCGATGGAATGATGAGTTTTCCGAAACATCTCGATGTGGATTCGTCTGGAAATATTTACGTTTCTGATTCCAATAATTTTCGAGTCAACAAGTACACATCGTCCGGTGCACTTGTAGGTGCCTTGCAATCCATCTCGCAATCCTTCGCCTGGCATCGGAGCACGTATTCTTCTACGTCAGGTTTTGGAGACGGGATGCTCAATGGCCCGAGAAGCTTGACTCAGGATGCTTCTGGAAACTTTTACGTCGCTGATTACAGCAACAATCGCATCAATAAGTTCAACTCTGTTGGGACGTTTCAAGGTTGGATCGGAAATATATCGACTTCGCCCACAGGTGGAGCGGCAGGATGCAGTGGATCCGGCACCCTCACTTTTACACCTGGTTGGTGTAAAGGTGGGACTGCGGCTTCAGGCGCAGGCGATGGAATGATGAACGGTCCTTACGATGTGGCTGTGGATTCATCCGGAAATTTCTATGTCGCTGATGCCAATAATTATCGGGTCAATAAGTATGATTCGACAGGGGCCTTTCAAGGCTGGATTGGAAAGATCGCGACTTCTCCCACCGGCGGAGCAGCGGGCTGTAATGGAGCTGCAGTGGGAAGTGCAACGCCTGGATGGTGTAAGGGGGGAACGGCGGGTTCAGGAACTGGCGATGGGATGCTGAATATCGCTGTCAGCCTGGCTCTCGATTCTTCCGGAAATCTTTATGTCGCAGAGTTTAGTAACAATCGAATCAGCAAGTTTGACTCGTCTGGAGTTTTCCAAGGCTGGATCGGAAAAATCGCGACCTCTCCGACGGGCGGGGATGCAGGTTGCAATGGAGCCGCAGTAGGTACCTTTACGCCAGGCTGGTGCAAAGGAGGTACTTCGACAAGTGGCACAGGCGATGGGATGTTCTCGAATCCTACCAGTGTGAGGCTGGATTCGTCCGGTAATATCTACGTTGCTGATTCTACCAACCATCGCATTCAAAAGTTCAATTCAGCAGGAGTTTTTCAGGGTTGGATTGGAAAGATCGCGACATCGCCAACGGGTGGAGATCCAGGTTGTAATGGAGCAGCAGTGGGCAGTGCAACTCCTGGCTGGTGCAAGGGGGGGACTTCGACCTTGGGCACAGGCGATGGAATGCTAAGCAGCCCTGCGGGTGTAATCGTGGACTCGGTGGGTAATATCTATGTTTCGGAGTCCACTAACCATCGCATTAATAAGTTTAGCGCTGCGGGGGTATTCAAGGGCTGGATCGGAAAGATTGCGACATCACCCACAGGTGGCGCTACAGCCTGTAAAGGAGCTGCCGCAAGTAGTGCTTCTCCTGGTTGGTGTACCGGTGGTACCTCAGGCTCAGGCAGCAGTGATGGAATGATGAACTCCCCAAGTGGACTTTGGGTCGACAAGTCGGGCAATCTCTATGTGGCTGATCGACTCAATCATCGCCTTCAGAGATTTTCACTTCATGGCCGATAACTTAAAAGAGCGAAAGCTGTCCGGGGCGCTCAAAGTGCTCGGTTGAAAGCTCCCAGTCGCGCTGATTAAATCCAAATTTGCGCGAGAAGACCTCAAATGTCTTTGCGATATGCTCAGCAAAAGGGCCTTCGCCACGCATGCGAGTTCCAAAATCGGATTTATAGAGCTCACCGCCTCGAATGGAGCGGATGTGATTGAGCACGCGGTCTTTTCGCTCGGGCTTATTTTGCTCAAGCCATTCCACAAAAAGCGGAAGAACATTTCCAGGCAAGCGCAGAGGCACGTAGCCTGCTTGAGTGGCACCAGCGTTGGCGGCAGCCTCAAGAATCGCTGGAAGCTCATGATCAGTGAGACCCGGAATGACCGGAGCGACATTGACGCCTGTAGGGATTCCAGCCTTTGAGAGTTCTTCGAGCGCACGCAGGCGCATCGCCGGGCGTGATGTTCTTGGCTCGAGCGTTCCGCAAAGATCGGGATCCAAAGTCGTCATGGTCAGAAAAACTGTCACGCCATTGATGGCAGCCATCTCTTTGAAGAGCTCAATGTCTCGAGTGACGAGATAGTTTTTAGTGATTACTCCAAACGGATTTCGAAAGTCTCTCAAGACCTCAATGCAGCGGCGAGTGAGCTCAAACTTTCTTTCAGCCGGTTGATAGCAATCGGTCACGCCACTTAACGAAATCGTTTCTGGCTTCCAGGAGGGAGCCATCAGTCGCTCGCGCAAAAGCTCAGGCGCTTTGTGCTTCACAAAGATCTTGGTCTCAAAATCAATTCCCGCCGAGAGTCCCAAATACTCGTGCGTTGGGCGCGCGTAACAGTACACGCATCCATGCTCGCATCCGCGATAAGGATTGATGCTGTAGCGAAAGCCAATGTCCGGGCTGTTGTTTTCAGTGAGAATCGTGCGCGTGTGATCGTCGAGGAACTGCGTCCGAGGGGAGGGGAAAATCTCTTCCTCGCTCACCTGAGTGACGTCCGCATCAGGCGTGCAATAAACTTTCTCAAAGCGGTTAGGGGTGTTCCCGCCTGCGCCGCGACCTTTGATTTTCATGAATTGGAAAACTAGAGATTTGAAATGGTGCCCAGGACTGGACTCGAACCAGCATGCTTTTGGCGCTCGCCCCTGAAACGAGTGTGTCTACCAATTCCACCACCTGGGCACATGATTACTACGGGACTGGGGTGAAAACGTATCAACTTACTTATCACAACTTTGCGTTTTGTAAGCCAAAAATTGCTGCAAGCGGCCGAAGTGCGCATCTGGGTGCGAATTGAAATGGGCTTTAAAAACAAAGATTTAGAAATAACGAGGGTGACCCGCTGTGACAACCAGCCACTTTTTTTACTTAAGAGCTGATCGTGCTAAGACTTCAGGAGTATGAAAAAAGACCGCTACTACTTTGCCAGTGATAACTCCGCCCCCGTTTGCCCAGAGGCTTGGGACGCGCTGACCCGCGCCAATGTGGACGCCATTGGCTCTTACGGAAACGACGCGATCACTCGCGACGCTAAACAAAAGATCCGTGATTTTTTTCAGACGGATTGTGAAGTGTTCTTCGTGTTCAATGGCACGGGAGCCAATGCTCTTCTGGTTTCAGCCATGTGCGAACGATTTGAGACCGTGCTCACTCATAAGCATGCTCATATCGAAACGGATGAGTGCTCAGCGCCTGAATTTTTCGGAGCAGGTACGAAGCTGAAAAGCTTAACCGGAGCGGCGGCAAAACTAGATTTTAATCTGCTCAAGAAGCAGCTTGAGATTCCAAGGGAAGTTCATTTTGCGCCAACGGGCGCGGTTTCTGTCACGCAGCCTTCTGAGCTTGGCGCGATTTACTCCGCGGCTGAAATGCGCGAGCTGGGAGACTTGTGCAGGCTTCACGATGTCTGGCTTCATGTAGATGGCGCGCGCTTTACCAATGCGCTGGTTGCATCGGGCAGCTCGGCGGCAGATCTCACCTGGAAAGCTGGTGTGGATTGCCTGAGCTTTGGGGGCACCAAGCAAGGCTTGGGGTTCTCTGAAGCTGTCGTCATCTTCAATCCTGAGCTTGCCAAGAACTTTGCCTATCGCCAAAAGCAGGGCGCGCAGCTTGCTTCCAAGATGCGTTTTCTCTCGGCTCCTTGGAGCATGTTTCTGAATGATGGCATTTGGGATCGCTACGCCAAGAACGCAAACCAGATGGCAAAAGATCTTGCCAAGATGCTTTCAGGCTTTGGCTTTGAGCCTGTTTTTCCAGTGCAGGCAAACTCCGCTTTTTATCGCCTGCCTCAAGAACTTCACCAGAAACTTGAGCAAAGAGGATGGCATATCTATCCGTTTGCCGAAGAAACGGTTCGCTTTATGACGTCCTGGAACAGCCGGCCTGAACAGATCGCTGAGCTCAAGAGCGATCTCTCCGAGTTGTTGTCGAAACCGTGAAAGTACTGCTATCCTAGCGTCATGCTAAGGAAAGCAATCGTTTCGAACCTGGTCATTGTCAGTCTTTTGTTCAGCTCTTTCTCGTTCACGGGATGCGCATCGCTTCCGGGGGCAAAGGAGCCAACCGACGCTGAGATCAACGCAGAAGCCGAAAAGGCCTATGCGGACGTCAAAGCTAAGTCCAAGATGTCCACGAACAAAGAGTGGAACGATATGGTTCAGCGCGTGGTGAAGCGTATTGCGGTTGCCTCAGGCGAGAACTTCCAATGGGAAGCAGTCGTCATTGAAAGCCCTGAAGTCAACGCCTGGTGTATGCCGGGTGGCAAGATCGCCGTTTACACGGGCATCATGCCGGTCCTGAAAACCGAAGCAGCTCTTGCAGCAGTGCTTGGGCATGAAGTCGCGCACGCGACTCGCCGGCATGGCAAGAAAGGTTACGCTCGCGCGATCAAAGAGCAATACGCAGGGATTGCTCTGGGTGCAGGAGCGATCCTTGCGGGTCAGCTCCTTTGCAAATCGCAGACATGTAAAACAGCCACTCTGGCAGGCGGCGCAGGAGCGGGTCTTCTCATCACTTTCCTGGATCGCAAGTTCTCACGCACCGACGAAACTGAAGCCGATCAATACGGACAGATCTACATGGCCAAAGCTGGATACGATCCTGCCGAATCCATCAAGCTTTGGGAACGCATGGGTGCCGCCAACGCAGGGAAGGCTCCTCCAGAATTCATGTCGACCCACCCCTCGGATACGACTCGTCGTGCGAACCTGACGAACTGGCTACCCCAGGCTGAGCTCGCATATAACCAGGCCCCACAGAGATTTGGTTTAGGGCAACCAGTCCCA
>JBJMMA010000062.1:0-12719 GCA_045805065.1 Bdellovibrionia bacterium
CTGGAAAGGAAGGGTACTCCACGGGCAGGATCGCGCGGTTCTGAAAGAACTTTCTCGCGGCGACGTCATGAAACGAAGCGCGAACGCCCTGAATCGCTACTTTTAGCGGAGTGGATAAAGGAGTAGATGACGAATCAGTCCCTTTCACGTCATCTCCACTTTTGCAGATCGATTACGAAGCAGGTGATCGGCCAGAATGATTGCTGCCATCGACTCGACGATGGGGACAGCTCTTGGGACAACGCAAGGATCATGACGACCGCGGCCTTCGACCGTGACTTCTTTTCCCTCTTTGTCGACTGAGCTTTGGGGGCGCATGAGGGTTGCGACAGGCTTGAAAGCAACGCGAAACTCAATTGGCATTCCATTGCTGATTCCGCCCTGAATTCCACCCGAATGATTAGTGAGTGTCTTGACGCTGCCGCCTTCGTTGATGAACGTGTCGTTATGTTGCGAGCCGCGGAGTTCGACTCCGGAAAAGCCAGAGCCATATTCAAAACCTTTTACGGCATTGATGCTCAGCATAGCTTTGCCCAGATCCGCATGAAGCCGGTCAAAAACAGGCTCTCCAAGACCTACGGGAGTGCCTTGAATCACGCAGCTGATGACGCCACCGATGGTATCGCCATCTTTTCTCACTTTCTCGATCAGAGAGATCATCTGTGCGGCAGTCTCTGGATCAGGACAGCGAATCATATTGGATTCGGCCTCAGTGAGATCGAGCTCATCTGACTTTTTATTGAGTCGAATCGATCCCACCTGAGAGACATAAGCTGAAATCTCAATTCCAAACCCTTTGAGCAAAAGCCTTGCGATCGCACCTGCTATGACTCGAGTCGCCGTTTCTCGCGCAGAAGAGCGGCCACCCCCTCGATAGTCGCGGTGACCGTACTTTTTGTCATAGGTGAAGTCCGCATGGGAAGGGCGATACTGATCAGCGATATGGGAGTAGTCCTTGGAGCGCTGATCTTCATTTGCAATCAGTGCCGCAATCGGTGCGCCTGTGGTCTTTCCTTCAAAAATCCCTGACACAAAGCGGACTTTGTCGGATTCCTTGCGTTGGGTTGTGATCTTGGATTGGCCTGGCTTTCTACGATCCAGTTGAAGCTGAACAAATTCTTCATCGATAGCAAGGCCCGCAGGGCAGCCGTCAATGACAACACCGATCATCTCGCCGTGGGATTCGCCAAAAGTAGTGACGCGAAAAAGCTGTCCGATGCTATTACCTGCCATAGCTTACCTCTTGCCTCGCGATTGAAGATGATTTTTGAACTCATCAATTGCGGCCGTATAGGAGTTGAATCCGAGCCCTGAGATCTGCTTCAGGCAGACCGGGGCAATTACGGATGTCTTTCGGAACTCTTCGCGCTTATGGATATCGCTGAGATGCACTTCAATGGTTGGAACCTGGATGGCGGCCACGGCATCACGAAGGGCGTAAGAGTAGTGAGTATAGGCGCCAGGGTTGAAGACAACCGCGTCGGCCCATCTTCGGTTCTTATGAAGGAGATCAATCAGATCACCTTCGCTATTGGATTGGTGAGCGCGCATTTCAAAGCCCTGGCTTTTGGCGTAGGCCTTCAGCTTCTTCACAAGCTCAGGAAGAGTCATGGAGCCATAGACCTCAGGCTCGCGCTCGCCCAATAAATTGAGGTTTGGGCCATTCAGAACTAGAAGTTTTGTCAGTTTCTTGCTCATGCGCTTCCTTTCTGAAGGAGCTCAAAAGCACGAGCAATATCATCGGGAGTGACACCCGAGTCCGATACGGTTTTTCCTACGTCCTTGAGCAAGACAAAGTGAATCTTTCCGCCGCGAACCTTTTTGTCTTTTGTCATGAGCTCAAAAAACTCATTTGGGCCAAATGTCTGCGGAAGGGCAGGGACATCAAGGCGAGCCAGCAATGAATCCAGGCGTTCACGTTTTTTAGAGCTCAGTTTCTTGCGCACTTGAGAGAGGGCCAGGGCAAAGCGCATTCCCCAGATGACAGCTTCGCCGTGCTGGTAAGTCTCATAACGGGTCAGCGATTCGAGCGCATGGCCAAAGGTATGGCCAAAGTTCAATGCTTCACGAATGCCTTTCAAATCGAGCTCATCGCGTGCCACCACCTTGGCTTTCCATTGGACGGACTTCTGGATCGCGCGAGTCATCATCGCAGAATCTTGAGCTAGAAGGAGGTCCAAGTTCTTGTCGAGTTCAGTTAAAAGTTTTGCATCATAAATGATGGCGTATTTTGCCACTTCTCCAAGCCCGGAGATGATTTCGCGGCGACTCAGAGTCGTTAGGAAATCCGTGTCGCAAACCACGAGAGAGGGTTGATGAAAGGTTCCGATCAGGTTTTTTCCGGCAGCATGATTGACTGCGGTCTTTCCGCCAATTGAGCTATCGACTTGTGCCAGGAGAGTCGTGGGAACACCGACCCACGCGATTCCGCGAAGGTAAGTGGACGCAAGAAATCCCGCGGCGTCGCCCACGGATCCGCCGCCCAGTGCGAAAAGGACGGAGTCGCGGTTTGCCTTGAGTTTCAACAGCTCGCCATAAAGTGGATAGAGGTTCTTGAAGTCCTTGAGTGATTCGCCAGCCTGGACCGGGATCTCATAAGTTTCCCAGCCAGCGCTCTTCAGGCTATTCATCAGTGTTGTGCGCGCAGCGGAGAGTCGCTCATCTGCAACGATGAAGGCGCGCTTGGAAGGTGCTTTCTTCAGAAGCTTTCCGATGGATGCCGTGATCCCGGATCCAACGCAGATATCGTAGGAGCGCTTACCGAGGGAGAGGCGAACAAGAGAGGATTTCGACTTTGAGTTTGTCTTTTTTTTCACAGGAGCTTTTCCCTGATTTCTTGGGCGGCTTGTTCAGGAGTTTTGGATGTCGTGTCGACCCTGAACGCAGCTAGATTATAGACTGGCTCACGTTCCTTGAGAAGAGACTCGATCTTGCGGCGTCTTTCTTCTTCACTGAGTTGAGCAAGGAGCGGACGGTCGTCTGATGTGCTTTTCAATCGATGATAAAGAGTTTCAGGATCGGCACTGAGAAGAACCAACCGACCGGTTTTGACCAGAAGATCGCGTGTTTTGGGATGGATAAGGGAGCCTCCGCCCAACGAGATGACTGTCCGGGGCTGGAAGGCGTGCTTTTGAATGACGCTGTTTTCAATGTCCCGAAAGTAAGCTTCCCCTTTCAGGCGAAAGATCTCAGGGATCGAGAGGCCTGCTTCTCGAACGATTTCCTGATCCGTTTCGACGAAAGCCCAGCCGAGTTCCCGGGCCAGAAGGGGCCCGATGGTTGATTTACCCGCGCCCATAAAGCCAGTTAAAAAGATCGGGCGATAACGAAGATAGTCGCCAAGCTCGGCCGCTGGCTTTATTCCAAACCAGACTCTCCACGTCTCCAAGGCTTGCTCAATCAGCATGTTCAGGCCGCCGATTGGAAGCAGTCCCTGTTTTTTGGACTCCTCAAGAAAGGGGGTCCATTCGGGACGATAGATGAGATCAAAGGCCCAGGCCTCTGAGTTGAATTTCAAGCCTTGAAGCTGAGAAAAGTAATCGGACGCGGGAATGCCCTCTCGCGTTTTTGGCTGAGAGCTCATGCCGAGCGGAGTGGATTGAGCGATCAGGGACCAGGCTTCGCTCTTCTTCTCAGGCTTAAGATCGCTCCAGTCTTTGCAGGACTCAAACCGGGTGTTTTTGAAGTGAGGCTGAATGGCTGAGATGAGCGCGTGAGCTCGCTCTTGATTGGGAGTGAGAAGAATCACTTGTGCCGCATTTTTCATTCCCAGAGCATAAGCCACGGCGCGCGCGGCCCCGCCGGCGCCAACAATGATCGCGTTTTTTCCGGCAAGCGAGACGCCATGCTTTTCAAATGTTCTCAAGATGCCGTAGACATCCGTATTGTAGCCTTTGAGGCCTTTCTGGGTTCTGTGAACAACGTTAACCGCGCCGATGGCTTGAGCTTCGATCGCCGTGTCGTTCAAAAGCGGAATGATTGATTCCTTATGGGGAATCGTCACGTTGAATCCGACGCCATCTAATTCGCGCCCAAAGCGCTCGACAAACTGAGCGAGCTCCTCCGGCGCGATTTCTTTTGCCGTGTACTCAAGGTCAGTGACACCTAAGCGATTTGCCAGGAAACCGAAGATCGACGGAGACAAAGAGTGGGAAATCGGTTTTCCAATGACTGCCGCTTTTCGAGTCATCCGGTCGTCAGGTCCTTCAACGTGTCAAAGAAGCCGGGGTAGGAGATCCCAACGCACTCAGGGTGCTGGATTTCCGTCTCACCTTGAGCAATGAGGCCTGCGATGCTGAAGGCCATCGCGATGCGATGATCATGAAAGCTGTTGATCTGAGCACCACGAAGCGTTTGAGGGCCTTCGATCCGGTAGCCATCAGGGCGCACTTCAATCTGAGCGCCCATTGCGCGCAAATTCACGGCAACTGCTTCGATGCGATCGGTTTCCTTCACGCGAAGCTCTTCCGCTCCTTCCACTTCTGTGACGCCTTGAGCTTGCGATGCAAGGACTGCAAGCATCGGGAGCTCGTCAATCAGAGTAGGGACTTCTTCTTTGGAGATCTTGATGCCGCGAAGTTTGCCCGCACCCATGCCCGTGACGCGAATCGTTCCGATAGGCTCAGGATTCTCAGAGGTCATTTGCGTTTGAACATTGGCGCCCATTCTTTCAAGCGCGCGCAAAAAACCAATGCGGGTCGGGTTGAGGACGATGTTATGAAGCTCCACTTCAGCGCCTGGGATCAGACTTGCTGCAGCCATCCAGAATGCGGCCGTGGAAGGATCTCCCGGAACCTGAACCGTGGCCGCCTTCATCTTTTGCCCGCCCACGATGGAGACAGAGTCCGGGCGGACGTCCATTTTCACACCGAAATGCTTTAAAAGCCTTTCCGTATGATCGCGGCTATGGATCTCGCCTGTAATCGTGGTGGTACCATTTGCCAGAAGACCAGCCAGGGTGATGGCCGTTTTGATCTGTGCGCTTGCAACCTTGAGCTCGTAGGTAACGCCTTGAAGCTGAGTCCCTTTGACGGTGAGGGGAGCATAATCCTCGTTTGTGAGCGCGAATTGCGCGCCCATCTTGCGAAGTGGATCAGCAACGCGCTTCATAGGACGGCGAACCAGAGAGTCATCGCCAGTCATGCGGGTTTCAAAACTTTGTCCGGAGAGAACTCCCATCAGAAGGCGAATCGTCGTGCCCGAGTTTCCGCAGTCCAGGGTTTCACGTGATGCTTTGAAGCCATAAAGGCCCACTCCATCGACATAAGTGCGATTTCCGCTTTTGGTGATTTTCACGCCCAGCTGCTGCAGACAGCGCGCCGTGGATTGGACGTCTCCGCTTTCAAGAATATCGATCACCTCGGTTCGACCTTCTGCAAGTGCTCCGAAGATCAATCCGCGATGAGAGATGGATTTGTCTCCCGGAATCAGCGGACGGCCTTTGAACTTTTGAGTGGGGCGAATTTTAACGGAGGGGGTGCTCATAGTGAGATCCATGTTATGAGAACCGACTCGACATCGCCAATGCGATTTATTCCACGATCTCTAAAAATGTTCAGAGAACAGGCGTCAACAAATTGCCAGATAAGTGGGCTTCCATCGCTTAAGTTGCTTACCTTGTTCTGCTGCCTTAATCTGGAGAGATGCGCACTTTGTTTTTCGCGATTTCGGCTGTCCTCTTTGCTGCTGATGGAATGCTGGCCTATTTCTGGTCGCCCGCCATTTGGGGGCTGGCCGCACTCGTACCACTTTTTATTCTAGGATTGTGTGACATCCTGCAAAAGAAGCATTCGATCCGAAGAAACTTTCCGGTCATTGGCCATGGCAGGTATCTTCTTGAGCACATCCGGCCGGAGATCAATCAATACTTCGTCGAGTCCAACTGGGACGGGATGCCTTTCAATCGCTCCAAGCGATCCGTCGTTTACCAACGCGCGAAGGGCGTGACGGACACGGTACCTTTTGGAACTCAAACGGATGTCTACGAGACAGGTTATGAGTGGATCAATCATTCACTTGTTCCGAAACCGGTTCTCAAAGAAGAGCCTCGGGTAAGGATTGGCGGTAAAGATTGTCGTCAGCCTTATTTTGCATCGGTGTTCAACGTTTCTGCCATGAGCTATGGGTCGCTCAGTAGTAATGCGGTTCGTGCTTTGAACAGAGGCGCAAAACTGGGCGGCTTTTATCATAATACGGGCGAGGGGGGCTTAAGCCCTTATCATTTGGAGGATGGCGGAGACATCGTCTGGCAAATCGGTACGGGATACTTTGGATGCCGCGATGCTCACGGAAATTTTGACGAAGAGAATTTCAGAAAGCGCGCCACGCTTCCTCAAGTAAAAATGATCGAGCTCAAGCTTTCTCAGGGCGCAAAACCCGGGCACGGTGGCATTCTGCCTGCTGCAAAAGTCACTGAGGAGATTGCCGAGATTCGTGGTGTGGCGCAAGGCAAGGACGTGCTGTCTCCCCCGGCCCACAGTGCTTTCTCAACGCCGCGAGGATTGTTGGAGTTTCTCGCCCGACTCAGAGAGCTTTCCGGAGGAAAGCCTGTGGGCTTCAAGCTCTGCCTTGGAAAGCATCGCGAGTTCCTGGGAATCTGCAAGGCCATGCTTCAAACGGGGATTCTTCCTGACTTCATCACAGTCGATGGGGGTGAAGGAGGAACAGGAGCGGCTCCGATGGAGTTCGCGGACTCGATCGGCACGCCTTTGAATGACGGACTCATCTTCATCCACAACTCGCTTGTCGGTATTGGGGTGCGCGATCAGATCAAAATCATCTGCTCCGGCAAGATCACAACGGGCTTTGCAATCGCCTCAAAGCTTGCTTTAGGCGCGGACCTTTGCAATTCGGCCCGTGGAATGATGTTTGCGATCGGCTGTATTCAGGCTCTGCGTTGCAACAATAACACTTGCCCGACAGGCGTTGCGACTCAGGATCCTGATCTTGTCAAAGGACTGGACGTGGGTGACAAATCCGTCCGAGTAAAAAACTTTCACCATGCAACCGTTCACAGCTTTTTTGAGGTCATCGCTGCTGCTGGACTATCGCACCCAAGCGAGCTCAGGCCCTGGCACATTCAGCGGCGAGTGAGCGCATGGGAAGTAAAGCATTATGGAGAGATGTATCCCTATATCGAAGCGGAAGCACTGCTGAGAACAGAGGTGCCTCAGACTTATGCACGGCCCTGGGCTGCTGCAAACGCTGAAAGCTTTTCTTAATCAACAACCATTGTTGGCCCCATTGGCATCATTGACCAACCGCTGCGCCTTCGCCTCGAGGATCGGGAACACCCACGATGCGGTGATCCGGTAGTCTTTCAACCGCGTGAACAACTCCGAGTCTTGGGCTCTCCTCGGTCTTGTAGCCTGACTTTTTCAAGGACTCTCGCACTTCAAACGGAAATGAGAGTTTTTCAAAAAGCACCGTCTCGGGTTTCCATTGATGGTGAATTCTTGGGGCAGCCACCGCGTCGGTCAACGGCATGCCGTACTCAAGTCGGTTCAGTAGACTTTGAAAAACAGCCGTGATGATCTTGGGTCCTCCTGCGGCGCCGATGGCAATCCGAACTTCTCCCTTGGAGTCGCGCACGATGGTGGGCGTCATGGAGCTCAGGGGACGTTTGCCGGGTTGGACAGAATTGGCTTCTGCTCCCACCAAGCCAAAAAGATTGGGAACGCCGGGTTGCGCGCTGAAGTCATCCATTTGATTATTCATGACAACTCCGGTTCCGGGCGGAACAAATCCTGAGCCGAAGTTATCATTCACTGTGATGGTCATTGCGACCGCATTGCCCATCGAATCAATGACCGAGAGGTGAGTTGTGTGAGAGGGCTCCGTGACGGTTTGACCTGCGCCCGCTGCGATGTGCGCATGATCCGGATTAAAGCTTTTCCAACGTTCATCCAAGTAATGGGAATCCAGCAGCTGGGCGAGGGGCACTGGATAAAAAGCAGGATCGCCTAAATGTTCGGCACGGTCTGCAAATGCGAGAGACATGGCGTAGGCTTCAGCGTTCAGGCTTTGAGCGGCACCCGGTCCGTTTTGCAGGAGGCGGTGATCGCGAGCTCGGTCCATGAACGCTAGCATCTGAAGCAGGGCAACTCCTCCCGAAGAAGGAGGTGGCATGGTCACAATCTCAAAGCCATGAAATTGACCTTTGAGCGGGGCGCGGGTTTCGGATTGATAATCCTTTAAGTCAGCAATTTGTAAGATACCGCCTGCGTTTTGAACTCCCGAGGCGATCTTTTCAGCGACCCATCCCGTATAGAAGCCTTGAGTTCCTTTTTTGGAGATTTCCCTCAAAGTCTTTGCAAGATCCTGTTGCTTAAGAAGAGATCCCACTTCGCAGGGATGGTCGAGGTGACCGCACCCAAAGATTCTCCTGGCCTCAGCATTCATGATCCCCCAGCGCTCCAAGGCGGCGCGCTCTGTGTGAGTGCTGACGCGAACTCCGCGCTCTGCCATCTGAATGGGACGAATCAGAAGACTTGCACGTGACTTGCTGCCAAAGCGCTCAAGCGCCTGAAGCCAGCCTGCGACGTTTCCGGGCACGCCCGAGGCCAGAGCACCGTTTCGGGATAAATTGGTGTCGGCTTTTCCATTTCTAAGATACATATCCCGCTTTGCGGCGCCGGGTGCTTTCTCTCTAAAATCCAAGGCCTTGCACTCTTTGGAAGCCGGGCAAAAGATCATGAATCCGCCCCCACCGATTGAGGCAAAGTGCGGTCGTGTGACGGACATGGCAAATGCGGTGGCGATGGCAGCGTCGACGGCGTTTCCGCCTTTGCGCAAAACTTCCGCCCCCCAGGAGGCTGCTTCCCGATCGTCGGCTGCAATCATGCCCTGGTTCTGAGTGCCACCCACGGGCATGCGGATGCTCTCTCCATAAAGGGGATCAGCGGCGTGACTGATGCGCGGGAAGGTGCCTAGAAGAAGAGAAAGGGAGACAAGAAGAGATAAAGATGCGTAAGTGGGTGGGAGGCGACGGTGCATGCCGCGATTATTTCACTTGCCGGTTCCATTGACAAACCACACGGCAGCCGAAATTAAATTCCGTTTGATAAAGCAGAATTGTTGATTAAACTAGAAGACTAACCAATTAAAGTGAGCGGCAAGATGAACGATATGAAACAAGCCTCTTCACAGTCTTCGAGTACCTTGAAGCGATCCAAAATAGTCATTATCGATGATGAAGCGCTTTTGGCTGAGACGTTGGGATGCTGGCTTGAGAACGATCATGATGTTTCTGTTTTTTCGGATTCCGTTGCGGCGTTCTCCGCGCTGAAAACGATGGACCGGTGTGACGTGATTTTCTGCGATCTCATGATGCCGAAGATGAACGGCATGGAGATCTATAAACAGCTCAGCAAAGAGGGAAAAGGTCTTGAGAAGCGCATGGTCTTTATGACAGGTGGCGCGTTCATTCCGAGCACGATTGAGTTTCTCGAGAAAGTTCCCAATCACCAGCTGGAAAAACCATTTACCATGCAGGCAGTGAACTCAGTGATTCAAGTGATCCTGAGCGAGCAGGCGCGATCGCGTTAAGGTCACAGCAATCCTTTGAGCTCCTGGACTACGCAAGAGGGATGGAAAGTGTTTTGCACGGACTCCCCGGCCCTAAAAGCGGCTCTGAGGTTTTGAAGGCTAGGCGGGGCACCATTCGTCAGGCGACGAAGCTCGGGATGATCTTTCCAATGAGGAAGGTGGAGAATTGGCGCAAGGTCATCATCCGCGGTCCCGGCTTTCACGAGTGTCTCGATCCATTCCGGATGGTCTTTCCATTGAGGTTGAGAAAGGACAAATCGAGCGATACGCCAATATTGAAAATTAGCTGTATTGAAATCCGTGACTCCTTTTTTAACGACGGAGTCGATCCATTCTGGATGATTTTTCCACTGGGGCTGAGAGAAGACATGTTCGATGAGCTCCGCTTTAGCTGTGTCTTTTTTCAGAAGGCGCTCGACCCATTCCGGATGATCTGCCCAATGAGGTTGGGAGAAAACATGTTGAGCAAGAAAGTGATCGAAGTCTCCTCGCTCTAACAGAGATTCGACCCATTCGGGATGATTCTTCCAGTACGGCTTGGAGAGGACATCTATAGCAACGCGGATCAGTGCATCTCTGGGCGTGTTCTTATCCTTCAGTAGAGTCTCGATGAGTTCAGGGTGCTCGGTCCAATGAGGCTGCGAAAGCACCATTTGGACCGTCCAATACATGTCGCCTCTTTCCTTTAAAAGTTCGCGGACAAGTTCGGGGTGATCCTTCCAGACAGGCTGCGACAGGACGAACTTTGCGATCATCCGATGTTGCTTGGCTTGAATGTAGTGACTGACCCATTCTGGGTGATTGTTCCAGTGAGGTTGGGTCAAGACGTTTTGCATGATCCAATCATCCATCGTCCCTTTTTTAATCAGCTCGTCGACCAGCTCGGGGTGACGTTTGGATATTGGATGCGAGAACCACTCGGTGAGAAGTGGAGTTGCTTTTTCTTCCGCAGTCTCCATGTCCGCGCGGACGATTTTGACTAATTCTCGCTCCTGGGATTCGTTGACTGCATGCAGTTTGCTTTCAATCCTTCGTTTGAGCTTTTCCAGTATGCCACGATCATCTTTGGTGAGTTGCTTGTCGTTTGCCAGCATCTGAAAGAACTCAACAGGCCCGATATTGAGGCTTTCCGGAATGACCCGGAGGGCAGCTTTGTTTTTGATGATGATATAGTCATCCGAAGCAACGGTGAAATCGGTACCTTCACGGGCACCGGGCTCCAGGTGAAAACGCACGGTGAGACCGGTTCCCCGTGCTCCCGCTCGTCCGATCCGGGTGTAAAATCCATCTCCAAACGTCGCGAGCTCGCCGCTCGCGTCATTGCGTGAAATCAGGACGTTGGAATCTCCGGTGTGAGCGCGCGTGATGCTCTCGTAGGCCAGGAAGTTATTGGTCTCGTGTGCGACGAGGTCCAGGCCGAGCTCTTTTGCGGTTTTGCCGGATCCCACTCCGAGGGGATGTGTTCTCAGTGGCTCTTTGTTCATCCACCAGGCAAGCGATTCAACAGTTGCGGGATTGCCCTGAATGGCTTCGAGTTTTTTTCGGAGCCCAAGTTTCTCGAGCGTGTCCCAGGCGTACTCGATATTGACGGCGTTCTGGATCAGCTTTTTGCCGTTTTTCTCGATCCAGTTTTTTACGTAAGGATTTTGGGTGTCTTTCTTCGGATCGAACGAATCAATGATCGCATTGATCCTGGCGGTATCTTCGGGGCGAATCTTGAGCTCGTATTGAAACGCCTTGGTGAGAAAGCGAATCGCGGAGAGAATCGGCGGGTTGCGTCCGTCTTTGGCGAACTTCGTCGTCTCATGAAGCGGAGAGAAGTAGTAATGCAACATTCCGTCATGGACGTCCTTCAGAAAGTAAGGCTCTTTTGACTTCCAGTCTCGGACGTCTCTCACGACCGATTCACCGGCATAAGGCTTTGTGAGTTCGATCATACCCGTGGAGTTTGAGTCCGTATGCTGATTCATGAAGTCCGGGTTGTTGACGATCGCTTGTTTATCGCCCATGTCTTCGGTGAGAAGTCTGACTTCCCAGGCTGTCTTTGAGCCTTGAAGGTGAGGATATTTTTGCGCAAGCAGGTTTTGAAGCGCCTCGGCTTGCTGAGCGTTACCGTCGATCACAACGTCGAGATCCTGGGTGGATCTGTAAATATTGGTGTAGTCGTAGTCGAAGCGATCCGGCTGAAAACGATGATCGCCCTTTTCCCGCTGCATGTCCCATTTCACATAATGAGCGTATCCGGCGGCCGTCCCGCCGAAGAGCCAGGCACGCACGCCAAGCTTTGCAGCCTCTGCCTGGATGAACCTGAACTCTTGGACTCGCGTGAGGCGATCGGCGATCCCATGCCCAAGCTCATGCAGAGAAGGCGTAGTTGAAGTGTGATAATTTTCGGCTGCCAGTGCCTGTGAGGGCAGGGGGGCGGAGTAAGATGCAAAAATCGCAAGGAACATCGCTATTTGAGCAATGAAACTAACTGAGGCCCTCATCAGTGAGCGTATCGGCAGTTTTTGACGTAAACTGAAATACTTCTATATGAATTTTAGGAGATCTGAGGGCGCAGCGGCTTTTACGCTATCTCGTTCGTCGAAGACTTGGACGGTGATCAAAAGTTAGTCTTCCAAAGCATGGTTTGAGCGCAAATTCTCTTGAGAAGTTAAGGCCCGTTTAGCCGACGCGTTGGCGCTGTTGTTGCTCCATCTTGCCTAAATCAAATCAGGGAATGTGTTACATGAAAACCATTTATGAATTTGGTATATGGCTGATCTGCGGCGTTTTGATGGTTTCCACTCAAGCAGGACTCAGTCTTGAGACTCTGGCTTTTGGCCAAGGGCCCCGAGATTCGCAAGAGCGCCAAGATCCCCAAGATCCAATGTCTGCCGAGGAGCTGGCCCAAATCAACAGCCTCACTAAAAAATACATCAAGCCATCCAATGAATCTCTCGTGAAAATTAAGGATTCGGACCAGCACCTGAAATCCAAGAGCCTGGACGAGCCTTCAATCCAGCTTCCGGAGCCCAATGAAGTGACTCATCAGCCAGAACTGACGCGCTCATCGGATCCGGTTGCTCAAAAGTTTGTTCTTCAGGATAAGATCACAGTTCCCGGTGGCGTCGAGGTTCGTCCTGAAGTGGGAAAATTCTCAAGCTCCAATTTTGACATCGCCGACCGGA
>JBJMMA010000063.1:0-6316 GCA_045805065.1 Bdellovibrionia bacterium
GTAGAGGCCTGGAACCTTGCGCGCTTCCATGGTTTTGGAGGAGAGTTCATCAGTATCCACGCCGCCCCGGGTGACTTCGGCTTTGCTGTAGCCTACTGTCCCGCTTGGAACGATCTTCCAGGCTTTGAGAACCTGGCAGAAGGCTTCCAAGGCTTTCTCAGAAACCTGAGGAAGAGGAAGCTCCGACGGGAAATGAAGCTCACAAATGCGCTCGGCAAATCGCGACGGAAGAAGTTCCGAGAGAAGGTTTCTGACGATGGCCCGGCTTCCTTCCTTCTTTTTCTTCAAAAACCATTGAAAGACGTCTTGGCCCGGAAGGAGATCGATCGTGACGGTGTCTCCCTTATGCCAATGAAGCGATGCCTGAAGGGCAGCTGGGCCGCTGAGGCCTGAGTGCGTAAAAAGAATGTTCTCGCGGAAAGCCTTTCCATTGCATTCGATCACGCAATCAATGGAAACGCCTGAGAGTGCGGCCAAGGATTTCATCTCGGCATCGGCAAAAGTAAAGCCATCGAGAGCCGCGGCACGCTCGACGAGCTTGAGCCCGAATTGCTCGGCCAATTGATAGCCAAAGCCCGTAGCGCCGATCTTTGGAATCGAGAGTCCGCCCGTGGCCACAACGAGAGATTCGCTTTCAAAGACGCCTTTGCTCGTCTCGACGCGAAACCGGATAGGATCGCCTTCGCTTTCGGCATCACTCGAGGGAAGCTTCGTGACTTTCTCGATTTTGCATTCCAACTCAAACTGAGCGCCAGCCTGATCGCATTCAGATTTCAATAGATTGACGATATCCTGAGCGGAGTGATCGCAGAAAAGCTGTCCAAGTTTCTTCTCATGAAATGGGATTTCATGATCACGAACCATCTGGATAAACTCGGTGGGTTGGTAACGTGACAATGCCGATTTGATGAAATGAGGATTTTTGGAAACGTAGTTGGCAGGACTTGCGCCCATATTGGTAAAGTTGCAGCGACCACCGCCTGAGATCAGAATCTTTCCACCCAGTTTCTTGGAATGATCCAGTAGCACAACACTTCGGCCGCGACGACCTGCGTGGATCGCGCACATCATGCCTGCGCCTCCTGCGCCTAATATAATCACGTCATAGCGGTTTGGATTCATCTCTCTATACTCCGGTAAAACTTACTGTGATGCAATCTCTTGCCAGCCTTGAGCTAAAAGACCGGGGAGCTTGGTGCCGCGTGCAATGAAGCCAGCGAGAGCCTTGGGTTCCTGGAATGCCTGGCTGAGTCCACGAGTCAGTGACTGAAACTTTCCTTGAATGGTCGGGGCGGTCGCAACAGAGGCAAAGCTGCCGATGGCTTCAGGAAGGGGGGCGCTTGGATTATCGCTGACGAGTCGAAGGATTTGAAAGGGGATATTTTTAACCCGGCAGATCTCAGCCCAAGCATAGGATTCCATGTCGACCGCCACAGGGAGTGCGCCTGGAGCGTGAGCCTTACCCTTGGAATTTGCCTGCTCGATAGTGATCACACGAGCCGGATGAACAGGAAAGCTGAAGTTTCGAAAAAGTGGAAACGTATCAAGGGTAATGGGCGCCTGCCCACTTTGGGTTTCAATGCTTTGGCCTGAAATCCAGTATCCAATGGCGAGATCATTGGTCCAGCTGCCGGCAAACCCAGTTGAGATCACCCGCGATGGCTGAGGAAGCTGGGGGTTGCTTAAACGCTTCTCAAGAATCTGGCGTGCCTGAATGAGACCCATTCCCGTCTGAAGAACCTCATAGCGGCCGGATTGCCCAGCGCGGCTGATTCCTTGAGCGCAGGCTTTGGCTTCGACCGAAGTCGCGGCACAAACAAGAATGACAGAAGAGCTCATATGACCAGACTCTTTCGTGTGGACGGCCTCAGATTTGGGACCAGGACATAAAGACACGCAAGAAGAGTGGTTCCCGCAATGGCGGAGCTTGCAGCAAAAAGCGTCCACTCCGCGAGCCAGGCTGTGATGCCCAGGTTAAAAAGGAACACTCCCGTATAGACGCCAAAGCATGCCCAAAGCTCAAGCGATGGTAACTCACGCCAAGCGGAGCTCGCAAGCGCCTTGAGACGAGTCATCTGCTGGAAAATGAGAGGGATCACCATCCCGACAAAAAACCATCCCGCAAAGTTTGCGAGTGTCACGCCAAAGTAAGTTCCGCCCGTGGGGTAATCATAGATGTGACCCAGAAACCAGCGATCCCCAAGAAGGGTGAGTGGATCAATCACTACGTCCAGGAGCATCATCAAGAGCCCAGATAGAAGCGTTGTCGATGGCTTCATCAGGGCCTCAGTAAATGTACCCTGTTTTTTAGTTAAGGCGGCAGCCAGAACCCAGCTGAAGTAAGAAAGAAAAACAAACGAGAGTGAATCCCAGAACGGCACGTTTGAGATCCAGAGCTCGCGCGTTCTCATTTCGTCAAAATAGCGATAGATCCCAAACGGAAAGCCATTTCGGGTCGAGCTGTACTCGCTCAGAAACGCAACAGTCCAGGCCATGACGGTCCAGGCAATCGTTCCGCGGACGCGAAGATGCCGGATCGCGAAAAACGCGAAACAGACAAAAAAGGCGTACACATAGGGACGATAAATAATCGTCCCCAGCAACAGCCTGATTAATTCGCGCAGCGAATCCATTAGTTCTCAAGGGCCCGCATGTAGCGACCCAGAGCCATCATCGGGAAATAGTGACGATAGAGATGATAGCGCAGATAGAAGTAATTCGGGAAGCCGGTTCCCGTGAATTGCTTCTCGTCCCAGGTCTTGCCCTTTGGCGATGGAATGGGGACGTCTCCTTCAAGCGCATGACTTGCTTGAGCAGGAACCTGCGTCTTCAAAAGCCATTGAACGCCGCGGGTGATCGCTTCGTCATGAGCCGGCAGATAGGCGAGAAGGGCCATCAAAGCCCAGGCGGTCTGGGATGCCGTGCTCTCGCCGCGACCCATCCAGCGCTTGTCTGCGTAAGACGCGAGACTTTCGCCCCAGCCACCATCGGCGTTCTGAACCTGCTTGAGCCATTCAATCGCACGAACGATCATCGGATCATTGGATGGAACCTTCATATCGCCCAGGCGAGCCAGGCCGCAAAGGACGTTGCTGGTGCCGTAAACGTAGTTCACACCCCAGCGCCCGTACCAGGAGCCTGGAAGCTCCTGGGTCTTACGGAGATAGTTCAGGGCTTTCTCGCAAGCTGGAACGATCTCATCTTCCATGAGTTTCGAGTGAGAAAGAACAAACCCCAGAGCCTCAATCACACGACCGGTGACATCTGGCGTGGATGGATCGCAAAGCGAATCCATATCGGAGAATGGGATCTCGTTTAAGAAGAGCTTATCGTTGTCGACGTCAAAGGCTGCCCAACCGCCGTCACGGTTTTGCATTCCGAGGATCCAACGGACCGCGCGTTGAACGGCTTCGCTGTCCGCGCGCTTAGGATCTTGCTTGAGAAGCGCAAGAACCACGGCTGCCGTATCATCGATATCCGGGTACCAGGAATTCTCGTATTCAAATGCCCAGCCGCCTGCTGGAAGTTTCGGGCGATAGACTTTCCAATCGCCATGCTCAACCAGGATCTGATGCTTGAGCACCCAGTCCATGGCCTTCTCAAAGCGAGGATCAGCCGGATCCGCCTTGGAATCAACCATGCCGATGGTTCCTAGGACCGTGTCCCAGATCGGAGAGTTACAAGCCTGAATGCGGTAGCCCGACTCATCTTCCCAGGAGAAGCGATGGATGGCTTCAATGCCTTTTCGAACAGGATCGGAGTCCAGTCCGTAGCCTTGAAGGGTGAGAGCGATCACACCGTTCATCATGGGAGGGAAAATTCCCGCCCAATCGCCGGATTCTTCCTGGCGAGTGAGAATGTAGCGCGTACACTCATCGAGGGCCTTGCGGCGAAGCGCATTGATCGGAGTTCTCTCGTACATCTTCAAAAAGAGATCAGCGATCCCAAAGAATGACCTGAAGCCCGGTCCATGGCGCAAAAGCATCTGTGTCCAAGGAGCAGCGTACGGGACATTCTTATCTGCTGGGTTGAGCCAGAGATGATCGAGATAGGTGTTCTTATCGGATTTTCCATTTGGAAGCGCGTAAACCGGGCGGTGATGCGCGATGATGAAAAGTGGGATCATCGTTCCGCGTGCCCAGCTCGAAAGAGCAAACACATTCACCGGAGCCTGAGGAGGCAGAAGCATTGCCTCTGGCGGAATCGCAGGAACAGCATTCCACGGCAGAAGTCCGAACATCGCAAAAAAGATGCGGGTGAAGATGCGAAGCTTTTCCAGTCCACCGTTGCGCAAGATATAGCTTTGGGCGCGCATGAGAGCAGGATGCTCCTGCTCAAGTCCCAAGATGCGAAGTGCGAGATAAGCTTCAGCCGTCGAGGAGATATCGCCATCGCAGCCATGAGCAATGGACCAGCTTCCGTTTGGCTTCTGCTCGCTCAAAAGATACTGGGTCAGTTTTGATCCGCGGGTTTTGAGCGGTTCCTTCAGGCCCAGCATCTGGCACATGAGGACGTATTCGGAAGTGATCGTGGAATTGGACTCAATCTCCGCGCACCAATGACCCTGTTCGCGCTGAATGGAGAACATGAACTCGCGCGCTGCCATCACGGCGTGCGACACTTCGTCGTGAAGTTCTGGAAGTTCCGTAGTCTTCGGAACGCGTGCCGGGATTTCGATCTCCAATTGAGTTTGGGGCCCGATTTGCGAGTTGAGTTGGGAACCAATCGATTCGGAGGTACTTGTCTGGGAATTAAGATCAAGATTCGTCATGAGTTTGTTCCTTAAGTATTAATTGAGATATCCATTTTGAGAGAACCAATTGAGGCCCTCTTGAGCTGCGTCTTGAATCGGAGTCTGCGGAAGCCCGAGCTCCCTTACTGCTTTTGACGAGTCAAAGAACATGTAGCGCTTGGACATTTTCACTGCCTCAAGAGCAACGCCCGGTTCCTTGCGGGAAATATGATCGGCATAGGCCGTCGAGACCGCACCGACTGCGTAAGCAATCGGATACGGGATTCGGAAGCGCGGCGCTTTGCGTCCGGTGAGCTTTCCGAGAAGTTTCAAAAACTCAATCATCGTGAGGTTCTGGTTGCCCAGGATGTAGCGCTCGCCGATCTTGCCTTTTTCAGCGGCCAGAAGATGTCCTTCGCAGACATCACGAACATGGACAAAGTTGAGTCCGGTGTGAACGTAAGCCGGGATCTTGCCCTGAACAAAATCGACAATGATCTTTCCAGTGGGCGTTGGTTTACGGTCCCAGGCCCCAATCGGAGTGCTTGGATTGACGATCACGACGGGCATTCCGCTCTTTGCGGCATCCAGGGCAAGCTTCTCAGCCTGAAGCTTGGAGAGCTTGTAATGGCTTCCCCATTGGTTCGGATCTTCCGGGGTGCCCTCATTGCAGGGAAGAGGCGCCTGGGAAAGACCGATCGTTCCCACGGTTGATGTGTGGACAAACTTTCCGACGCCTTCGATACGTGCGGACTCAAGGAGGTTCTTCGTGCCTTCCACGTTTGACTCGTAGAGCTCGCGCGAATCTTTCGCCCAAAAGCGATAATCGGCAGCGACGTGGAAAACCTCATCGCAGCCTTTGACAGCTTTCCGAACGGAGTCAGCATCTCTGAGGTCTCCTTCAAAAACTTCCACGGATGTGCTCTCAGGAATGTTTCTGCGATCGGAGCCCTTGCGGACTAAAACCCGAACCGTGCGTCCACGCTCAAGCGCCAGGCGCGCAAGGTTGGCTCCGACAAAGCCTGTAGCTCCAGTGATCAAGGCACGCTTTGCGCTCATGCGAGAGACTCCTGTCCAGGCTTTCTGAGTTTTAAAACTATGAGAAGCGTTGTCGTCGCGTAAGTGATGCCTAGCAAGATGTCGACGATGTAGTGATGCTGCAGATAAACGGCGCTCAGGCACATCAGAAAAAAGAACGCGATCGCAAACGGGCGCACCCATTTGAGCTCCTTGAGCTGGAACGTGACCCAGCTGACGAGCAATGGATACGTCACATGCAAAGACGGATACGCCCCATAAACGTCTACTCCGCGGCCATAAAGATCATCAAAGAAATGCGTTCCAAAGAACTGATCAAAGCGCGCGGCAGCTGCCTGGTTGGGATGAACATTCATCAGTGCTGGGCCAAGTCCGTATTGGCTCACGTACCAGGGTGGGGCCGCAGGGTAGATGAAGTAGGTGATAAAGCCCAGAATGTTGACGATGAAAAAGACCCAGCCAAAAGTGGTGAGAAGGTCCCAACGTTTTTTAAAGAAGAGATAAAAAGCCGCGAGCAAGTACTCTGTGATGTAAACGAGGTAAGCA
>JBJMMA010000064.1:0-27981 GCA_045805065.1 Bdellovibrionia bacterium
AAGGGCTGTGGCCAATTCAGAAAGCTCATGAGCCAGGTAGTTTTGAATTTCTGCGATGACTTTCTTTTTTTCCATTTTTTGGTCCATCTGCTTGTTCCCCCGCCCGACAATAGCCTAAATCCAGCCAAAGTGGTACACACCTCAATATGATTCGCAAACGGCGCTGGCTCTGGATTGTTCTATTCATATTCGGGGCCGTTCTCTGGATAACGCTCGCAACCGGCTGGAACGTCGTTATCGTTCGCGACTACCACCAGATGCTTTCACTTGCGAAATCATCGATGGGCAATGCCAATGTTGAAACGGGTTGGGGCCCGTGGCCTATCGTGATTTTTGGCTGGTTGGGATTTGTCGCAGCGCTCGCAACTCTGATTCTCTTTTTTGCAAAAACGCTGAAAGAAATGCAGCTGAACCAGCTGCAGGCAGAATTTCTTGCCACTGTAAGTCATGAGTTGAAGACCCCGATTGCATCCATTGAGCTCTCCTCCAGCCTTCTTCGAGCCGGGGGAATCACCTCTGATGAAGCGGAGCGTCTTTGGACTTCGCATCAACAAGAGCTCAAGAGATTGAGAAGCGAAGTGGAAACGATTTTGGAAGCGGCACGTTGGCAAGCCAATCCCATGCGCGCTCGCGCCGAACCTACGGATCTTGAAGCCTGGCTTTCTGGCAACTTGTCTCGTTGGCAGTCCATTTTAGGGAGCGGCGCAAAACTCGCTCGAGAAGGAGACGCGCTTCCTCAGAACGTGAAAACTGATCCGCGAAGTCTCAATCTCATCATGGACAATCTTCTCGATAACGCCCGCAAGTTCTCGCGAGGAGCGCCAGCCGTCACAATCCGCACCAGCTATGCTGCCGGAAAGGGCGCATTTTCCAAAGCGCTCTGGCAGATTGAAGTGCACGACCAGGGCTGGGGATTTGATCCGCAAGAATCGCAAAAGATCTTTCGCAGGTTCTTTCGCGCGCGCACCGATGCCCCCTACTCCATTCCAGGCACTGGCCTTGGACTTTATCTCGCAAGCTCTGCGTGCCGATCCTTGAAAATCAAGATCTCAGGCCACAGCGCGGGACTTGGCCAAGGTGCAGTGTTTACTCTTACTGGCCAAGTGGGGAATACTTAACGATGGCTGGAGCATTTTCTTACGCACTTCTGGTTGAAGACGAGCGAAATCTGGGCGTTGCGCTTGAGATTGCGCTTCGAAAACTCGGGATCCGCTCGGATCAGGCTCAAACCCTGACGCAGGCTCGGGAGTTTCTTGAGAATCCTGATTACTCTTACGATCTGGTCGTCCTCGACCGAAATCTTCCAGACGGTGATGGTCTCTCACTTTGTGCGTGGCTGAGAAATGAAGGCTATACTGGAACGATTCTCATCCTGACTGCTGCGGGTGATATTGAAGATCGCGTGCTGGGATTGAACGAAGGAGCGGATGATTATCTTCCAAAGCCATTTTCCTGGGAAGAACTTGAGGCCCGCGTCCGAGCGCTCTCGCGTCGTCGCATCCCACTCAACACAAAGCCCGGAAGAATGTCGCCGCCCATCCGTTGGGAAATCGATCACACGCGCCTGCGGATTCATGGTCCGAATGGCTGGATCGAGCTTACACCGCTTGAGTTTAAACTTGCCACCAAGCTCATCGACGCCAAGGGCACCATTGTAAGCCGCGATGATCTCCTTAAGGATGTTTGGGGATTCACACTTCTTCCCAAAACCCGCACTGTGGATCACTTCTTAGGACGATTGAGAAAGCACTTTGAGAAAAACCCCGAGGAGCCAAGACACTTTCTCACGGTTCGAGGCGCGGGCTATCGTTTTGAGCCTTAGAAGCCTTTAGTTTCAACAGCTTACATAATCAACCCTTGGTTTTTGACTATTTTAGTCAACATTGATAAAACGCCTCCACTTGGAGGTGCTTCGTGCCCCGCTCAAAACCTATTCTCATCTCTCTTTCTGCCTTGAGTTTGAGCCTCTGCGCTTTGGCACAGGCAGGAGATCCACCCGCATCCGTGCGTTCATCCGCAGGTATCTATTTTTCTTCGCAGGTTCCGGATGAGCAGTTCCGAGTGATGGATCAAAACTTCAAGGAGATCGGCGATATCCCGATCACAAAGCCTGACACCAAGCTCGCATCGATCATGCGACTGAAGGACTTTTCTCCTGCCTCTCTTTTGAGCTGGCTCAAAGAGCGCGTGCACTTTGTGATTGAGGAGAGCTACGATAAGCGTCCTGATATTCTCAAGCAAGACTACATGGCTCCCAACTTTGGAGCGATTCCTGTGCAATTTGGCGGCACGGACGCAATCAAAGCATCCCAAAGCAGCGACACTCGCGGGGCAGTCATTCTGACCAACGTTGGATCGATGCATTACATGACGGCAAAAAACGTCGGCTGGCTCATCTCCATGTTCTTGCCCGGCATCGGTGACGTGACTCTGACCTCACCTCGCGCAGGCATCATCCAAATAGGTGGCGCCTACTTTGATGAAAGTGGCCTGGGCGTGAGTTCGGACTCAAGCGTTCACAACGCACGACGCACCCTTCAGCTGACCACGCTTTTTCACGAAGCTCGTCACTCCGACGGGCATGCTCTTCACTTGGGGTTCATGCACGCAATCTGCCCTCAGGGCCATCCGCTCGAAGGACTTGCGGCTTGCGATGCCAACCTCAACGGCGCCTATGCGCTTGAATCCCATCTGATCAATTCCTTTAACCGCTCCTGCGAAAAATGCTCCTTGCGCGAGCATGAGCTTTTGCGAATGGCGGCGATTGATACCGCAAGCCGCGTGCAGGAAGAGATCGTTGATCCAAAGAACGACCCGGTTGCTGTCCTGAAAAACACTCAGGTCCTGTCTTCCATGTGCAACCAGGTTTATGGCTTAGGGAATCAGGATTCGATTCCTGAAGATCTGGAGCGTGAGTGTCACAACGTTCCTAACTTGAGAAGAATCGCCCAGATGATCAAGCAGGGAAAATACAAAATCCCAACCATCGTCTCCACCGAATGGGACCCTACTCCTGAAGGAACCTTTGATATCCATCAAGATGTCAAATGGCTTCAGTAGGAGAAGGACATCCCATGAAATTCCTCAAAGCGTCACTGCTGATCGTAGGCCTTCTGGCACTTGGGCTTGGCGCGCTTCTAAAAGATGAAAAGAAACCATCCAGTGATGAGTCGATTCATTTGCCATCGAGCTCTCAAATGGCTAATCCCTCACCTGCTGCTCGAGCGATCTCGCCTGGTAACAGCATGGCGGAAGACGACGAGGAAACGCTATCCAACAGTTTTGCAATGCTTGCGACTCGCACTCTTAAGAACCTGCCGACCAATGCCGATTTGAGAAAACTCACGGCAGAAGAAGTGCATCACACGCCAGCCCTTCTCATGCAAGCCGCTGGTGAGCTCGGAGATGTGGCTGAAGCGCTCGAAACACGACTCAAACAAGCGGAAAACAATCCCACTGAGAAAGCAGAAGCGATTCAGGATGGTATCACCTTTTATCAAGAATGCATGAACGGCCCTGAGCGCCCAAGCTCAGTGCGTGCCCTTTGTTATTCCCACTACCGGGAGCTCCGCGAGCTTTCCGGAAAGCCTGAAACTCAAGCCGAAGCGCAAAACGTTCCGGCAAACGTTCGATCCCTGGTGGATTTCCTGGCGGATCGATGACCCAAGCTTTTCGTCGCTTCAACTCTGCCTTTTATGCCTTTGCCGCATCAAGCTTCGCGCTGGGCATTACGAGCTCCTATGCGATCACGCCTCATGCCCCAGTTTTAGGCATCGAGTTTGATGCCACGATTCCGAGCGATCAATATGATCTCATGTCACGCGATCTTGAAGCGCTTCAGAAACTTGATCTGACTCATCCTGACTCCAAGCTCACGCAGGTGATGGGAGTTCAGGACACTTCGACTCAATCACTCATGAAGTGGCTGACAGATCGGATTCACACTGTAGTGAGCGAGGACTTCAGTCCCGAATCGCAAACAGTGTCGAACCGAAAGTTCAGTCAGTTTCCCTATCCAAACGAGTTTTCAGTAGAAGGCACGATCACCTATTCTGAAGCTGAAGCTATCGAACCTCAACGTCCCGAAGTTCATTCAGTCACAACCATGTCCAATCTTGGCTCTACCCTATACGCAAGATCCAAGCGCGCGCACTTGATCCGAACGATTTCAATTCCAGGGCTAGGAAACGTCACAATCACTTCTCCACGCGTGGGTATCCTCAAAATTGGGCAGGGACTCTTTAATAAATACATCGCAGGCCTTGGCAATGAGCCAGGCCAATCCCAAGCGCGTGTAGCACACCAGCTTGGGATCCTCTTTCATGAGGCTCGTCACAGCGATGGGCATGGAAAGAGCCTGGCCTTCAGTCATGTCATCTGTCCTCCTGAGCATCATTTCGCGGGAGCCGCCGCTTGCGACAGAAGCCTGAATGGACCCTACACCGTACAAGCTCATTTCCTGAACTCACTGGCTCGCTCGTGCACGGATTGCTCAAAGCGTGAGCTTGAGATGATTCGCATGCTCTCGGCAGACGCCATGAGCCGCGTGGTACCTGCCATTACAAAGACAGCTAAGTCCGATCCTGGCGGAAACATCGCTTATCAGCTCCGAGTCCTCACCCGAACGATCTATTTGTGCGAAACCTCATCGCAGATGGAATGGACAGCCCTCAACCCGACTCAGTCTTGTGACAATCTCGATGCACTCAAGACACGTGTATCGCAGATCACCGCAGCTCATCCTGACATCGCACTGAACCGATCCCAGAACTGGGACGCTACCCCGGAGCGGATCACGTCTCCTTTGAAATAATCACACGCTTAAAAATCAGAGAGGGACTCTTCCCGGGGTCATTCCCTGAAAGAGTCCCTCTGATTTTCTCACTCACCTTTGCACTCAGGTGTACTCAGGCTGTGCCTGACTTAGGTTGCTCCGCCTGGTCCGCAGAAAGGACCCGTGCAACCGGTTGGGCTAGGCGACGGTTCGGGAGTGATCGTCACCGTAGGACTTGGTGATGGTGATGGCTCTGGAGTCACCGTTACGGTTGGTGTTGGATCCGGAGTCACTGTCACGGTTGGCGTAGGTTCTGGACTTGGCGTAACCGTTACCGTAGGCGACGGAGATGGAGTCACCGTCACAGTCGGAGTAGGCTCAGGCGTTACCGTCACTGTAGGCGTAGGCTCTGGAGTTACGGTGACCGTTGGAGTTGGAGACGGAGTCACAGTCACTGTAGGCGTAGGCTCTGGAGTTACAGTCACAGTAGGGCTTGGCTCAGGCGTAACCGTTACTGTCGGACTTGGAGACGGAGTTACCGTAACCGTAGGGCTTGGTGATGGAGTGACGGTCACCGTTGGCGTTGGTGATGGAGTCACAGTCACCGTTGGGCTTGGAACTGGAACTGGGCTCGTGCTAGGCGACGGAGATGGGCTCACCGTCGGGCTTGGGCTTGGAACAATTTGCTTCAAGCAGTATTGAATTTCAGCCAAGGGTTCAGGTGCCGTTTCGTCGAGCAAGTGAACGATATTGGACTGATCATCAAAGCTGAAGTCCACGATACGACCGAGATCCTGATCATCGGAGCCGTGACCGCTATTGGATTTCGATTTCGACTTCGAATTGGACTGGGATTTCGCATTGTAGCCTGGGACAAACTTGGATTTGTCATCGGCTTCACAATGACGGTTGGAGCCATTGTCGCCATCTTCCTTATGGCAAGAGCAGCTCCCCTTACTGTCGTCGTCATCTGAGTGAACAGAAGAGCTACGAAGCGCAACCACGATCGAGTGTGGGTCCACTGGACTGTTTGCCAGTTTGAAATCAACCGTTGGCTGCATCTTTTGAGAAGCGAACTGGCCAATCTGGGCCAGGCCTTCGTCGTAGTTGCCCTTGGCAATATCCACGGAGACTCCGTGAGCCAGCTTGATGAGATCCATATAGCCGTAGCCATACTCATCTTCACCGCCGGTGTTCTTAGGAATCGTCGTGAGATCGTTGTAAACCACACCGCTCACGATCAGAGGGCGACCATTTTGCAGAGTCTGAAGACGTTGATAAACAGAGTTCTGATCAACGCTTCTGCAATCTCTTTCAAAAGCGTCAGCTTCCATGCCGCTTGGGTCAGGCACGCGCTTCACGCCAGCAGGATATCTTGCGCAGATGTCGTTTTCGTCTGCGACAAAGACGACAGCGAGAGCTGCGTCCTTACGATAAAATCCCTGAGCACGAATCGCGTTGAGCTTTCCGTTTTCAATGGAGCGATAAACTGAGTAAAGGCCTTCTTCGCCACCACCGGAATAACGATCATCCGGAGCCTCAACCATGTTCTCATACAGAGCTCTCCGGAGCTCCGACGCGCTCATGGTCTTAGGGCTCAGGACGTAAGGATTGTTCTTATATTTATAAAGCGCGCCTGTGTAGGCTCCGCGACTGCCATGCGCAGGCATGACCGCGATCCGAAGATCGGTCTGCGGCGAAAGTTCGGACACGAAAGACTCAATGCCTTCCGCAAGACGGGCTTTCTTGTTGGTCATCGAGCCCGAGGTATCCACCACGAAAAGAAGGTCAAGCGCCTGAGTCGTCTGCGTTGATCTTGGGAACTCTTCCAAGAAGCATCCTTGAGGAAGCTGTGAACCTCCCGTACCATCCTTTGGAAGTTCGCATCCCAACAGCAGGCTGCTGGCGGTCATGAGCGCATACATCGCATTGCGAGTTGTTTTCTTCTTGGGTTGTTTTTTCATAGGTTCGTCCTCGGCTAACAGTAAACAAAACTAATCCCTGTTAAGATAAGTTAACCAAACTAGACTAGATTAGTCCACTAAATAAACTTAAGTTAACTTATTGAAATTTAACGGTAAATATAATGGAAAGCTCTATCTCGAGTCTTTTAGATCGGGCATCGGGCCCAATTCCAAGGTATTTGCCTTGACCCAGCCCAGGGTGCCGTCCACGGTTCTCACCTTATAATAGCCTTCCGTGGGGTAATTGCTCGCGGTCACGTGCTGGCCCTTTTTGAGATACTGAAGGACCTCTGAGTTTTTTTGCGGACCACGAAGCATCTCGGTTTGATCCACATCAACAACCGCCGTGCGCGCCGCAAAGGCAGGAGCCATCGAGAAAAGCGCCAAAGCCCAAACCAGAAGTTTCTTCATTGGACCACCTTCAGGAACTCAGCAGGATTTACTTTCACCTTATTAATGATCACGCCCCAGTGAAGATGAGGACCGTTTGCCCGACCCGTCATTCCTGAAAGACCGAGAAGCTGGCCTGCATCCACATGCTGGCCATTCTTCACCTCAAGCTTGCTCATGTGAGCGTACAAAGTCACGACTCCATAACCATGATCAATGAGCACGGTGTTGCCTGTGAAGAAAAGGCTCTTCGCAAGAACCACAACACCAGGACCTGCCGCATGAATCGGCGTGCCCGTCGGTGCTTTCAGATCCAAGCCATTATGAAAGCTTTGCATCTGCCCATTGAAAACGCGCTTCGTACCATAAACGCTCGTGACCGAGCTGTTGACCGGAAGAACAAACGGGCCCTTCCAATATCTTTGCTTGGTGATGTTGGAATAGATCTTTCCGACTTCGGCGATATCGCTCTTGATCTGCTCGAGATCTTTTTTCTTCGGATTGACGTGACGCTTGCTGACTTTCAGAGTCTCGGATGGATACTTGGCATCTGTGATCTTGATCGGCAATGAGCGCAGAGCGCCCTTCACAAAAACCTTGATCTCAGCAGGTCCTGGTTTGTGGTTATGGGGAACACCTACGATCGCTTCATATGTCCCCTCGCCTTTTTCAGGCGCAGGGAAGAACCAGAACTTCGTCTCTTCAAACTCACCGGTCACTTCGTCGGAATCGGCGAGCATGCCCTTAGGGACATGAAGATCCACGCGAAGAACCGATCCATCGATCACGTCCGTTGCGGAGAGATCTGCTTTGAACTCAGAATCTGCAGCATGAGCATAAGGCACTGCTGTCAGCAATGCGGCGGCGCAAATAACCCTAAATAACTTGAACGGGGCAATCTCCATCATGGAACGTGATCCTCAACTTCTGTCCCTCTTGGACCTGAGATGCACTTCGGATGACGGAGTTCTCATCTGTTTTGACGATGGAATAACCGCGCTCCAAAACCCGTAGCGGGGACAAAGCATCCAGTTTACCCATCCATTGTTCCATGAAAGCATGCCTGCGCTCAAGTCGTGATCGCATGGCGCGCTCAAGTCGCATAAAAAGATCATCACAGCGTTGAGCCTGCTCCCGAAGTTTATCGCGAGGGCTCACAACACGGGCCGAGACATGCTCAAGCAGGCGACGGCGCATGGTCAGGTCTCGGGCAATGGCAGCGCTGAGACGCATCTGAGCGTCTCTCAAGCGCGCGCTCACATCGACCCAGTTCCCGCTGACGATTTCAGCGGCTGCCGATGGTGTCGGTGCCCGAAGGTCTGAGACAAAATCTGAGATCGTGAAATCGATTTCATGCCCCACGGCCGAGATCACAGGAATTTTGGATGCGGCAATCGTACGAGCGAGTGCTTCATCATTAAAGCACCAGAGGTCTTCCATGCTCCCGCCACCACGAGCAAGAACCACCACATCGCCTAGATTATGGCGATTGGCGATCTCAAGCCCCCGAATGAGTTGCGCGGGAGCCGCATCGCCTTGAACAATCGCAGGAATCACCAAAACTTGAAGATGAGGCGCGCGACGTCTCAGGATGTTGAGCATATCCTGGATCGCAGCTCCGGAGGGTGACGTGATCACGGCAATCCGGCGAGGAAAGGCAGGAAGCTCTCTTTTACGACGTGGATCAAAAAGACCTTCGGCAGCAAGCTTGTTCTTGAGTTGCTCAAAAGCAATCTGAAGCGCACCTGCTCCCAGGGGCTCAATCTGATCAACGACCAGCTGATAAGTTCCGCGAGGGGGATAAACCGAAAGTTTTCCGCGGCAAAGAACCTGAAGCCCGTCTTTCAATTCAAAAGGGCGGCGCGTTTTACCCCAGCCAAAAACGGCTGCCGAGATACATGCGCCTTCATCCTTCAGAGAAAAATAAACATGCCCAGAAGCCGCAGGTCTGAGATTGCTCAACTCCCCTTGGACCCAGACCTGACGAAACGAAGGCTCAAGAATTCCGCGAATTTGATGCGTCAGCTCCGTTACGGTCCAATGCTTCGGAGGCTCTGGAATGGCAGGAGTATCTGGAGCGTGAGAGAAAAGCGGGAGATCCGCAAGACCCACGCCTTCACCATCCATATTCGAAGACTTACCGGATGATGACTTGCGTGAACTGCGCATAAAAGTGTCTCGTTATTGGGCCGTGGTCACCGAAGAGACTTTCGTCGGAGCCGGCGTTACCGACAACTTACGGAAAACATCGTAAGACTTCAAGTAATTCAAAGCCTCACGGACCTGGTAGTCTTCCCGAGCGTTCATCTTAAGCGGCGTCATCTCGTCTTCAGCCAAAGTATCTTTGGATTCTTTGCCGTCTGACGCGCTTGTGTCCTTCGCTTTCTTAGTAGGCTTACCTAAATACTCAAGTTCTTCTTTCTTGAACTCATCGTGAGTACTTTGAGTACTTTGCGAATTTTTTGTTTCAGCATCCGTGTTGATCATATGGCCTTTGAGATCACGCTCACGGAAGGCATCCGTCTTCAGACGGGCTTGAGCAAGAAGCTTGGAATCAAACTCATCGAGCACGATATCAGGCTGAACGCCTTTTTCCTGAATGCTTCTGCCGCTTGGCGTGTAGTAGCGAGCAATCGTGAGCTTCAGACCTAGATCATTTCCAAGATTGATGAGCGATTGAACCGAACCCTTACCAAAGGTGGATTGTCCCATGATGATCGCACGATGATGATCTTGAAGGGCGCCGGAGACAATTTCGGCAGCCGATGCCGTGCTGGAGTTCACAAGAACCGCGACTGGGAAATCCTTGTTGGCCATTCCCTTATGAGCGTACTTCACTTCCTTCTGATCCCGGTTGCGACCGATCGTTGAAACGATCACGCCGTCATCGATGAAAAGAGAGGAGACTTCCACGGCCTGATCCAGAAGACCGCCCGGATTGTAACGAAGATCAAACACGAGGCCACGAAGCTTGTTCTTGGATTGAAGCTTGGCGATCGCCTTCTTCATGTCAGCGCCCGCGCTTTCAGTGAAGCTGCTCAAGCGAACATAACCATAACCTGGTTCAAGCTCATCGCTCTTCACAGCGGCAAGCTTGATGATATCGCGCTTCACGCTGATCTCGCGGATCTTCTCAAACCCTTCGCGATAGATTCCAAGCTTCACGGCTGAGCCTTTATCGCCGCGCATTTTGGCAACGGCTTCAACGAGAGTCATCCCCTTGGTGCTCTCACCGTTGATCTTCACGATGCGATCGTTGGGTTTGAGGCCTGCTTTCCAGGCCGGCGTGTCCTCGATCGGAGAGACCACCGTGAGAACGTTATCCTTCATGCCGATCTCAAGTCCAAGGCCTCCGAACTTTCCGCTCGTCTCGGTCTGCATCTCCTTGAAGACATCCGGAGTCATGAAATTGGAGTGAGGGTCCAGCGTCTCCAGCATTCCTTTGATCGCGCCGTAGACGAGATCCTTGTTCTTCACCGGATCAACGTAGTTTGCTTCAATGTAATGAAGCACGCTTTGGAAAAGCTCCAGGTTCTTGTAGCGCTCAGCTTGAGCGGCCTGCTCTTTCGCAGCCTCTTTGGCCAATTCCTTATCGGAGGCCGAGTACGCCAGGTTTGAAAACGAGACGGACAGGACAATCGCGCTCAGCGCGGCAAGAGGACGAATTGAGATCATGAGTGAAGATTCCTTATCTCTTAAGGCTAAACGAATCAGCAAGCCACTGCAACGGATTCACTGGGACGTTGCGGGCGCGGATCTCAAAATAAACAACGCCTGTTTCATCCGTCAAACCGATGGCATCGCCGGCTGCCACGGGATCGCCTGGCTTCTTGCTGAGCTCACCCAGGTGCGCGCAAAGAGAATAGAACTGATGTCCATGATCGATGATGGCAACACGTCCATACTCAGGAAGCTCGCCTGAGTATGCGACCTTTCCTGGAAAAATCGCCTGAACAGGCTGGCCTTTATAGGACTGGATGTCGATGCCCTTTTTAAAGATGAAAAGCTTCGACTTCGGATCAAAGGCCCTGCCAAAGGCCGTCATGATCTTTCCACCCACGACAGGAAGCCCGAGCTGTCCTTTGAGCTTTGCAAACTCACCGCGATACATCTCACGATTTGCGACGCGCTCGGTTTCGACTGCCTTCTCAAGCTCTTTTCGGGCATTGAACTCGCCGATCAAAGTCTCAACCTGAGCCTGCGATTGCTTGAGTCTGTTGTAATTCTCAAGCTGCGCTACGCGCTCCGCATGATTTTTTCTCAGGAGATCGACCTGAAGCTGGCGATTGAGCTCCATGACGCTCTCACGCTCGTTGAGGTCCTGGAAAAGATTGGCCAGCTGCTGCTTTTCTTCCTGGATGCGCGTTTCCAGATGATCCGCATCCGAGAGATCCGCTTTCAAGACTTCAAGCTCTTTCAAGCTTCGGCTGGTGAGGTTTGCCAGAAGCTTGCGCCTCGGGGCTTCACTGGCTTCGGTCTCAAGATTAATCGATGCTCCGGTGCTCATGGATGAGCGAGTGGAGCTTTCAATGGCGATCAAAAACCGTTGCACTGACTTTTTCTGGCGCTCGACTTTCTCGTTCAGCGTTTCGCGCCGGACTTCAAGCTCGCGAACCGTGCTCTCGAGCTCTTGCATGCGCTTCTGCCCGATGGCGCGCTCTTGTCTTTGGAGCTGAATCAAAGTCTGAAGTTTCTGGATGTTGGCCTTGGCCTGACTATTGGATCTGATCTGCGTCACCAGGCTATTCTCAAGAACCATGACTTTTTCGCGGATCTTGGCCAACTGCTCAACGGATGCGTGAAGCTTGCCGGAATCCTGAGAAGTAGACGGGGCTGATGAATCCATGACCGGAGAAGGCGCAGCGATCGCGTTCCAGACTGCAGAAGACAGTAGCAATGCGGAAATCCATCCCCTCGCCTGCATTCGATTAACTTTCCCTTGAGCCGGATCGGGCCAGGTTTCCGATCATGCCAGCCATCAGTCCGATGCCAATGCCCAGAACCAAAAGAACAAGACCGTGAAAAGGGTTGGCCGCAGGCATGCTCCTGAGCACAGGAGAAAGATGCTTCACTTGCGATGAGAGCCAGATACCAGCCGAGAGCCATCCCGCCATGGCAAGAATGCCGCCGATCGCTCCAACGCAAACGCCTGAAAGAATTCCCGGCAATTGGAGCTGAAAGCCATCGCCTCCGAGAAGTCTCAGAAGAGATACAGCGTCGCGATGAATGTAAGAGTTGGTGCGAGCCAGGTGAATGAGCCCCGTCAACAACGCCAGACAAAGACCCGCGGAAAGAACCTTTGCCACCCAGCGAAGCGTGACAAACGCACCGATCACCGAGCGATTGCGATCGCGCGAGCTATCGGCAGACTCAACGCCAGGAATTGCGCGGATCTTATCGATCGCAGAATCAATCATGAGTCCTGAAATCGAGATGTAACGAGGCACAATGGTGGAAGTCTCAGGACCCAGGTCCTCAAGCTCACGTCCAAGATCCGGATAAGCTTGCTTGATCTGATCCACGAACTGCTCAGCCTGCACCATCTTGATATCCACGCGCTCAGCATGAGAGCCCAGTGCGACCTGAATCTGATCCACAATCTTGCTCTCATCAGCAGCAGGGACCTGCGTGTTCACATAGGCTGTAATGACTTGCTCCTGCTCCAGGCGAGCGAGCACCGGATTCAAGCCTTGTTGGATCCAGAAAAGAAGGCCCGCAAGCAAAAGCAGGAACGCCACGGCAAATGAAGAAAAGAACTGACTATAAGGAGCAAGCTTCCAGGGCCTGAGCGCGACTTTCAATAAAAGCATGCTGCCTCCTCAAAGCTGAGATTCCCGTTTTTCAAAACGGCGCAGCGCTTTTTCACCCGACGCACAAGCTCGCGATCATGGGTTGCCACAACCACGGTGGTACCATTGACGTTCGCGCGCAGGATCAGTTCCATCATCGACCAGGTGTAGTCGCGATCCTGAGCGCCCGTAGGCTCATCCGCCACGATCAATTCAGGAGATCTTGCAAGAGCGCGCGCAACCGCCACGCGTTGAGCCTCACCGCCTGAGAGCACGCTCGCAGGCTTGTTTCTTTTTTGAATCAAGCCAAGCTTTTCCAGAATCTCATGAATCCGGTTTCGGTTTTGAGCCGTGTTGATTCGATGACCCGAGGTCGCAAGCGCAAGCGCCACATTATCAAACACGCTCATGTCATGAATGAGGCGAACCTCTTGTGGCACATAGCCTAAGACCTGGCGAATCGCGCGAAGTGTCGATGGCGAAGCCGTCGCAAGATCGTATCCAAACATGGAAAGAGTTCCTGAAGTCGGAGCTTCTTCCGTGGCCAGCATCCTGAGTAAGGATGACTTGCCTGCTCCGCTTCCTCCGATCACATACAAAAACTCGCCCTTCTTGAGCTCAAGTTGTACGCGATCGAGGACTCGATTTCCGCCGTAATAAGTTTTTGAGACCGCATTGAGGTGAATCATGTTCCTTTGAATCCCAACCCTGATTTAAAGGTAACACACATTTTTCGGTGACGTAGCGCCGGATTTTGGTGAAAATCAGGAAGTGCTGAGCATTGAAGCGCTTCCAAAAGCTGATTCCATCAAAAAATTGACGGCCCGTTTTCCGGGACTTTCTCAATCCATTGCTATTTTAGCTACTTACCTTTGTTGGACGGCAGTCTTCAAATTCATCAGCCTGACTTTCGTCACTTACTTCGTTCTCTCCTCGGGCAACACGGAGAACTCTCACTTTGAAGACGTGAATGAGGCCCTCAGCTCAAGCCAGCTTGCTCTGAGCGCGCTCTGCGCGGGCGGCTATGTGCTTCTGCTTCGGGTGTTTCAACCTTTCGCCTACTCCACCAGGAACGGAAGTTACGAACTTTTCTCCACTCATAAAGTGGAAACCCGGTTTCTCCCAGGTCTCTTGCATGGTTCTGTTCTTGCCGCAGGCATGACGCTCGCTTTTCTTCTGGGCGGTGTTTATCGCTATCTCGGTTTTTTTATTCAGGCCGACCAGGCCCCCCTGGCCATGGCTTCGCTTTTGTTTCGCATCTGCTCCATTACAGCCTTCATCTATCTGGAAGAGTTCATTTTTAGGCAGCGCATCCTGAAATGCCTGACTCGCCGCGGAGAGCTCGAAGAGACAACCCCATCGAATGAGTTCTGGCATAACATGGCTGCGGTGGCTTTTACGGCCGCGATGTATGTCGGAGTGAAACTCTATCAATTTGATCTAGGATGGATGCAGGCCTTGACCCTTTATTTCGTGGCACTCGCCCTGGGCCTTCAGGCGCTTTCAGGAGACTTTGTTCTGGCCGCAGGTTTCTGGGCAGCGGTTCTCATCGTTTTTCAAGCCCTGCTGAGTCTACCGATTTTTGGGAATGAGTTTTCTGGGCTTATTTTAATCAAGTATCAGTCGCTTGCTCCTGAGGCGGCGACGGAGTTCTGGGCGCCGGAAAGCAATTATGGAGAAACCCTTCGCTTCATTACAGGTGGTGCGGGTGGACCTTTGGCAAGTCTCGCGTTTCAGCTTTTGATTCTCTTTGATGTCTTAAGAAACGCCGTTCGCTATCGTCGCCGACTGAGCCCTCCTTAAGTGCGACAACTGTCAAATTAAGTGTAAGAACGGAAAAAATTTTCGTACACTCGGACGTATGCAATCACCAACTCCAGCTCAACAAATGGGTTTCTTTGATCTTATCGGCCACTCAGGCCCCATGGCGATGCTCGTCCTTCTGGTGCTTCTGAGCGCATCTCTTTTCTGCTGGGCAATCATTTTTGCTAAGTGGACTTCCCTTCGCCGGGTCAATTCGGAGAATGCTTCGTTTCTGGAGATCTTCTGGCACAGCAAGACGATCGACGAGATCATGGACAAGACCGAGAGCTTTCAATCTTCTCCCATCGCCATGGTGTTTCGCTCAGGCGTACGTGAGTTGAAGAAGCTCGCAAGCGATGAGCTTGCCAACGCAGGAATCGAAAAAGTCGAAAACATTCATCGCGCTCTCGTTCGCGCCTCCAACACCGAGATCACAAGTCTTGAGAAGAACGTGGGCTGGCTCGCTACCACCGCAAGCGCCGCTCCTTTCGTCGGTCTCTTTGGAACGGTCTGGGGGATCATGAACGCCTTCCAGAACATCGGCGCAACCGGTGCTGCAAATCTTGCGGTCGTGGCTCCTGGTATTTCTGAAGCGCTCATCACGACGGCGTTCGGAATCGGTGCCGCTATTCCTGCCGTTGTTGCTTACAACCATTTCTCAGGTCAGATCCGCCGCGTGTCGGTGGACATGGAAAGCTTCTCGCAGGATTTCATGAACATCATTCAACGAAGCGTCCTGGCTGGCTCAGGCGTTCGCGCCAAGGAGTAATCCGACATGGGAATGAGCGTCGGATCTCGTAGTTCTTTAGGTAGCGGTCGTACATCCACTACCACCCTGGCCGAAATCAACGTCACGCCACTGGTTGACGTCATGATGGTGCTTTTGATCATTTTCATGGTCTCAGCCCCCCTCATGCAACAAGGCGTGCAAGTGGATCTTCCCAAGGCAAACGCAGGATCATTGAGCGAAGTCCCGGAGCAACTCGTTTTGGTTGTCACCGGCTCGCGCCAGATCCAGATCAATGGAAACACCGTTGCTTCAGGAACTCTTTTCAAGAAGCTTCAGGCAATCCAGGCCGCTCGCCCGGATGTTCAGGTTTTCATCCAAGCCGATCAGAACGTCCCTTACGGTTTCATTGCTCAAGTCATGGGTGAAGTGAAACAGGCAAAAATCCAACGCGTTGGACTTGTCACCCAACCGGGTGATACTTCGCACTTATAATCCATGGCCTATCCAGCAGCGCCTCAAAGCAAATACGATCGTGATCTGGGCCGGGGCTTTCGCCTCTCGGTTGGAGCCCATATTGCGCTCGCACTTTTTCTTTTGATCAAAGCGGTCGTTCTGCCTGGAAAACCCGTACCCATGGTTCCGACCTTGCGCGTGGATGTCGTGGGACTTCCTGATCTCCTCAAGCAGGACCTCAAAAAAGCTCCTGACGCTCGCGCCAACTCGGATGCGATCAATGAAGCCTTGAAACAGGCCGAAGAATCCGCGAAAAAGATTCAGCCTCCCAAGCCTCTTCCCAAAGTCGCTGAGCCTGTCGAAAAAGCGGAGCCTAACGAGATGGTCTTGAAGCCTAAGCAGATCCAGACCGCCAAGCGCGAAAAAGAGAAGCCGAAGGAAAAAGAAAAACATCGCGAAAAGAAGCTTATGAGCGCCCTCAATCGGATTCGCGCTCTGGAAAAGATCAAAGACGACGTCAAGTCTCACAAGCCTGCCACGGCTAACTCGACCCTGATCAAAGGAAACAAGCTTTCCAAGGGATCCAGCCTCAGCGGTGATGCCATTGAGTCGGATGTCGCCAATTACTTCGACTCCGTCCGCGATCGCCTTCAGAACAACTGGGAGATCCCGATCTGGTTCAAGAACCAGGGCTTCTCCGCCAAAGTTCAGATCTTCATTGATCGCAGCGGCCGTTTGCGCAACTTCCGTTTCATCAAGCCTTCCGGCAACGCTCAATTTGATGATGCCGTGAAACGCACGGTCTCTGAAAGCCAGCCTTTCCCTATTCCGCCAGATGACGTAGTCTCCACAGTACTTGTCGACGGCATTCTGGTCGGCTTTCCACTTTAAGGCAAACTGCTTAAGGCTAATCCATGCGCGAACTCTTGAAAAAGCCCCAGGCCAAGTACTGGGCACTTGGCTTTGCTGTTCTGGTCGGAATTCTCTTTCGCCTGATCTGGGCCACCGACATGGAATACAAAAAAGACGAGTGGACCATGTTCACGGCCACGCAAGAGATCGGCATCACCAAGCCCTGGCCCTGGCTTGGAATGGAATCTGGCGTCGGCACGCTCAATCCTGGAATGAGCATGTGGCTCTTTGTGGCCATCGCGCGCGTTTTCCAGGCCACTGATCCTGTTGGCCTCGTTCGTGGAGTTCAGACGCTCAATTGCCTGGCGCTCATTATTCTCGCAGTTTTTGCTGCCAAATGGTCAAGCAAAAGTGAAAAGACGCGCGAGACATGGATGTGGGGCGCGGCAATCGCGGCGCTCAACCCGCTTGCAGTTCTCACTGAAAGAAAAATCTGGGCTCAATCCGCCCTTCCCCTTTTCAGCATGATTGCGCTCATTGGCTATCTAAAACGCAATCAAAGGAGCTACGCCTTTGTCTGGGGACTCTTAGGCGCATGCCTGGGCCAAGTTCATATGCCAGGTTTTTTCTTCAGCCTTGTGCTTCTCATCTGGGCCATCGCATTTGATCCAGAGCGGAAGAAGACCCGCTGGGGAGCCTATCTCCTGGGAAGCATCCTTGGAGCACTTCCCCTACTTCCCTGGCTTAAATACATGCACGATAACCCGTCGTCCTCACCGGGATTCAGAGAGCCTCTCTCGCTTCAATACTGGGTTCTTTGGCTCAGCGATGCGATTGGCGCAGGACTCGATTATTCGCTCAGGCGCGATTTCAAGGATTTCCTCTTTTTCCCGTACCTCGGCGAGCGCCCGACTTATCTCGTTGGCGTTCTCCATATTCTTGCCATCATCATCGGGCTCGTCATTTTCTACGGCGCCATACGCAGATTCTTTTCTCAGAAAGGCCAGAAGATCAGGACTCTTTTGGGAATGACCTCGCCAGAGGCTCTCGTCCTGAGCGCTTCCTTCTTTGGGTACGGCCTACTCATGACTTTGATCGGAGTGCTGATCCACCGTCACTACCTGATCCTTACCTTTCCACTCGAGTTCCTCTGGCTGGCATGCCTGGGCACTTACCAAAGATCCGAACGCCTTGGCCGCGTGGCGCTTTTATCGATGTGCGTGGTTCAGGCGATGATTTCACTCAGTTTCCTGAGCTACATCCACGTTCGAGGCGGCTCGCCGAACGGTGATTACGGCGTCGCCTACTCGCATCAAAAGCGATAACCGCTGAGTTGGAAATTTAGCGAGCTTTCCCTTATGATGAGGGAATGAAGCACATCGCGATCGTCTCGATTCTTTTTTCGGCACTCAGTATTTCATGGGCTCATGGAGCCTACGCGGGAGACACCCCCTACATTGCCGTAGGAAAGGCAAAAGCTGAAAAAGCGGTCATTGCCATGCCTGAGATCCGCACTGGCGGAAACCGTGAGCTTGCGACCCTTGGAAAAGAGATCAGCGACACGGTCACCAACGACCTGAACTTCATGGACATGTTCAAGTTCCTGGGCTCGTCCGCTTTCGTCGAAGACACATCCAAGGCAGGCATCACGCTCGATCAGTTCAAGCTCTCAGATTGGACCAGCATCGGTGCAAAGCTTTTGATCAAGTCCCAGCTCTCGAGTCAGAACGGAAACCTAGTTCTTGAGTCATATCTTTACGACACTTATGGCGCGCGCCAGCTTTTGGGAAAACGTTTCGTTGCCTTGCGCTCTGATGTGAAAACTCTCGCTCACTCACTTGCCAACAGCGTCGTCGAAGCTCTCACCCAACAGCCTGGAATCTTTCTCACCAAGATTGCCATGAGCTGCGAGCGAAACCACCGCAAAGAAATCTACATGATGAACTTTGACGGATCCGACGTGAAGCAAGTCACTCAGCATCACTCGATCGCATTTGCTCCTGCCTGGAATCCGGATGGCAACAAGCTCGCTTACTCCGTTTACGCAAAACATCGCGGAAACATCAAAAACATCGATCTCTTTGAGTTCGACTTCCGCACGAGCACTTACAAAGTCATCTCCAATCGAAAGGGCATCAACAGCGGCGCGGCCTATAATCCGGATCGCAGCGGACATATCGCGCTCACCATGAGCTTTCTTGGAAACCCTGAGATCTTCGTCTTTAATCCAGGAGCGGATACGGTCACGCGTCTCACCAAGTCTTTCGGATTTGACGTCGACCCAGTGTACAGCCCGGATGGAAAATCTCTCGCCTTCGTCTCCTCGCGCTCAGGTCAGCCGATGATTTACCGAATGAACGCGGATGGCTCGAACGTCAAGCGCCTCACCTATGCGGGCCATTACAATGCGACTCCGACCTGGTCTCCGATGAACAATAAAATCGGATTTGCCGGCGATATTGATGGGCATTTCGATATCTTCATCATGAATCCGGATGGAACCAACATTGAGCGCCTGACCAAAGGTCAGGGCAACAATGAAGACCCGAACTTCAGCCCGGACGGAAATTTTCTCGTTTTCTCCTCAAACCGGACTGGTCAAGCCAACATTTATGTGATGAACGTGGATGGTACCTATGTCAAGCGGCTGACCTACGGCTTGGGGAATTGTTCCTCGCCAAAGTGGTCTCTGCCGCCCAAATAAGCTGAAACCGGGAAATGTTCTACAAGAGCCCTTACAATAATCCGTCTCAGTATCTTGAAACCGCGCCGCTGACAGATCCGCCTTCATTGGATGAGATCCAAGCTCGAGTTCGCCGTCGATACATTGACCGTCTTTCGCAGCGCGTGAGACGGATGCGGAAAATGCTTCTTGAACGCAACTGGTCAGAGCTTCGTAACGAGGCTCGTCAAATCCGTGAAGGCGGCGAAGGTTTTGGCTTTGCTCATTTGACGGAGCTAGCTGCTACGGCAGAACAAGTCATTCCGGAAAATGGCATTTCACGTTTACGCCCTCTGCCGGAAGCAAGACAGGCGGTCGAAGGCCTGCTCATCGCGATCGATCTGATTTTGGCGGAAGCCAGCGTCACATCGAATTAACGCAAAATTAGATTCGCATCTTTACTCGCCGCTCCAACTTTAACCAACTTTAAATTGATGACCACAAGCTTGAACTCAGGTGGTACAATAAGCACTGGAGAACTTAACTATGGCTCAAGATCGCGTCGTCGTCGTTGGTGGTGTTAGAACTCCTTTTGCCCGTGCCCGCACGGTTTACCAGAAAATGCCTCCATCCGTTCTGGGCGGCATCGTCCTTCGCGAAACTGTCGCTCGTAACGACATTGATCCATCGGTCATCGAAGAAATTTACATGGGAATCGTGAGCGCTCCAGCCGACGGCCCGAACGTCGCTCGTGAAGCAGCTTTTGACTCCGGTCTTCCTCCAACAATTCCTTGCACGACCATCAATCGTTACTGCGCATCTTCAGCAGAAGCTGCGGCAGCGATTGCTGGAAAGATCGCTGCCGGCCAGATCTCTGCCGGCATCGCAGGCGGAATCGAATCCATCAGCAGCATTCGCGCGATTTTCAGCCAGGAAGCAACGGACTTCTTCCAAGACTTTGGTCGTATGAAGACTCCGGCTGCAAAGCTTCAGCACCTTGCCAAGTTCAAACCTAGCCTTCTTGCTCCGAACGCTCCAGGCATCAAGGAGCCTACGACCGGACTCACCATGGGCCAATCCGCAGATCTCATGGCTCGTGAGTTCAAAGTCGGACGCGAAGAACAAGACAAGTACGCGGCCGAGAGCCATCTCAAGGCTCACGCTGCCTGGGAGCGTGGATTCTTCAAATCCCATGTGATTCCAGTCGCAACTCCAGACGGAAAGATCATTGAGCGAGACACCGACATCCGCTCGGACACAAGCGTTGAGAAACTCTCCAAGCTCAAGCCAGTCTTTTACAAGGACGGAACAATCACCGCAGGAAACGCATCCCCTCTGACGGATGGCGCCTCCGCGGTTCTTCTGATGTCCGAGTCCCGCGCACGCGAACTGAACCTCAAGCCCTTGGGCGTGATCCGCAGCTTTGCGACCGCAGCGGTCGATATCAACAAGGAACCTCTTCTTATTGGACCTGCGTTTGTGATGCCTAAGGCCCTCAAACAGGCCGGCATCACCTGGAACGACCTCGATCTTTACGAAATCCACGAAGCCTTCGCAGGCCAGGTTCTGGCTACAATTCGTGCCGTTGAGTCAAAAGAATGGGCCAAAGAAAAGCTGGGAATGGACCAGGCGATTGGCCAGTTTGATCTCTCCAAACTCAACGTCAATGGCGGATCCATTCCACTGGGCCACCCCTTTGGTGCTACCGGCGGACGCGTGATTCTTCAAGCTTTGCACGAACTTAGAAATCGTAAGAAGAACCTCGGTCTCATTTCCATCTGCGCTGCAGGCGGAATGGGCACCGTCATGGTGGTAGAAGCGATTTAAGTTGACCGTTTTAGACGGTTAATGGTACTGCTCCTCGCCAGACAGACCTAGGTCTGCCGAGAGGTACTATGAATCGTTTGAAACTCGCCTTATCCGCGCTTTGCTTCATTGCGACTGCCCTGCCCTTCAGTCAGGCAAAGGCTGTCGTTCCCACTTCGCCTGCGTCCTATCGAATTCAGGCTCTTTATGAGAACTCAAGAGAGCTTCCGACGATTCAATTCGTCGCGCAGGCCAAGAAGACGATCGATATCGAGATCTACGAAATGGATGATCCGGTCTTTCGTCAGGCCTTGCGTACGGCCCTGAGAAACCATGTCCGCATCCGCGTGATCAAGGAACCCGAGCCCGTCAACGCGAAGTGCCTCTATTTCGGCCCAAGTCGTCCTATCGATTCGCCAAGCTGCGCGGATGAGAAAAAGCTGATGCTGGAAATCGTTCACGCCGGTGGCGCGGTCGTTCCGTTCAGCAAAGCGTTTTGTCCTGCGTGGATCCAAGGCAAGTGCCTGGAGCACGGAAAGATGATCCTCATTGATGCGGGCATTCCGATGTCGCAAGCCGCATTGATCAGCTCAGGAAACTTCAATGCTTCAAACTTCTGCGATCCAAACGCCAACCCGGCGGTTTGTGACCGCGATTACACGCTGATCACGAAAGATCCTGAAGTCATCGGCGCATTGTCCGTCATTTTCCAAAGAGACATGGCTGGAGTGCCTTACAACCTGCAAGGGGTTCTCACTCCAAGCGTCAGTCAGAAGCTGACGGTGAGCCCGCTCTCTCAAGCTCCCCTGGTTGCATTCATCCGCTCAGCCAAGTCGATGATCGTCGTTCAAAACCAATACCTCCATGAGAAACAGATCAATCAGGCCCTGATTGAAATGGCTCAAAAGGGCGTGAAGGTTTACGTGAACGTTGCAAGCCTTTGCGCTTTCGGACCACCAACGCCTGAGTCCCTTGATCTGAACAACCCAAAGAGCAACGCAGCTCTCATGACGGCCTTTGAACAGGCTGGCATCCAGGTGCGCATGTTCTCGGGCGCGCAGTCGATCAATGGAAAAATCGGCTACCTGCATGCCAAGGCCATTCTGATTGATGGCAACCGCGCATGGATGGGCTCCGTCAATGGATCCTCTCCAGGCACGTCGGCAAATCGCGAATTTGGCCTCTTTTTCAATGATCCCCTGATGGTCAATCATTTGTCGCAGGTGATGCACTATGACTTTGCCGATCCACGCGGCGAAACCTGGCAGGAAAGCGCAAAATGCCTGCGCGATCCTCCACGCCCCGGCTCGGAAGAATGATCCCGGCCCTGGCCCCGGCCAGAACTTAAACAACAGCAATTGAACAAGCTGTTGAATCCGCGGCGCCTGCGCTACGATAAGAGATGATGAAACGTCTCCGTCGAGCCGGCGCCGCACTTCTTTTAGCTATCGGACTTCTCGCCCTCCCCGCATTCAGCGAGGCGCAAGGCTCACCTAAAGACGCCACGATCTACATCTCGATCGATCTGGATGGAACTCTTTTTGACACGATTCGCGACCCTCGTCAGGTCGAGACACTCGAAGACCTCGTCAAAGCTTCCGATGGTACGCACAAACCTGTTTGGGGTGCTGCGGCCTTTGTTCAAAGCTTGGTGGATATTCCCAACGCGAAGATCGTTTTTTTCAGCGGCGGCGATTCCGAGCGCAACAAGGAGCTCCTGAGCCAGCTCATGATGAAAGACGGCAAAAGCGCGCTCGATCATGCGTACAAGGTTTTCTCAAAAGCTGATCTCACGCCAGTTGTGACTGACCCCAACGTCAAAACCGAGCACCAGTATCAGCGCTTGAAAAAGGACCTGAAAAAGATCGACCCATCCATCGATCTATCGCGTGTGATTCATGTGGATGATGTGCCCGAGTATGTTCTTCCTGAACAGCGAGCCAATGTTGTTGCCATTGATCCTGCTTATGATTACGTCGAAAATTATTCGCGCTTCAAAGAGTACCAACGTCAGGGTCTCCATCTAGAGAACCCGCCGCCAAGCCGCCGCCACTGGGCTTATGATACGCAAAGACTGATCTACGCCCGCGGCGTGATCGAAGAAGCCCTCGATCTGACCCACCGTCGAGAAGATATCAGCTTGAGAGATGCGGTTGCGCAGCTGCAAAAGAACGGTGATCCGCGCCGATTCCTGGATGCAGGAAACAAGGTCTTGGGTCATTACTCCCTGGAGCATACGCGCTTTGCTCGCGAAAAGGCGTGTCCTGACCTGATCCCTCGCCTCAGTGAGTTCTTAAGAACCTCACCCTCCCATTAAAGGCAAAACCATTACATTTCGAGCACTTATCACGCAGGAAGGGAATTATCTCAGGGCTCTCTTGGTGCGCTGCGTTAAAAGTTGTTGACTCGGGTATGTAAAAACTATAGTATGTCGCTCGCCTTGATGAAAAAAAAGGCCGTGAGTTTGCAAATTTTACGCGAAAAAGATTTGATGCGTCGCAGATTCACGCTAGAAACGGACAACCCAAAGTTTCACCCATAGGCTTTAAAAAATGTCGGACGAGTTAACTAGCAAATCATCTAATCCTCAAAAGCGCGCTAAGCAGCTGCGCTTCTTGAACGAGCTTTCGACGAAACTCCAAAGCTTGCTTGAGGCTGAAGATTTCTACCAAGAAATTGTCGACACCATTCAAAGCCGCTTCAATTACTACTGCTGTCATATCTTGAGCGTTGGCCAGGACCACTCCTACACGCTTCGCGCCCAAGCAGGCGCATACAACACGCATTTGCAAATTGGCCATACCGTCCGTGGCGGCGAAGGCATTTCAGGCCAAGTGATCCGCACCAAGAAGAGCTATCTCTGCAACGACGTGACGGCTGACAAGCACTACACCAATCTTTCTCTGCCAGTGAACTCGAAATCCGAGCTCACGGTCCCGGTCATCAAGGACAACGAAGTGGTCGCGATCCTCAACGTCGAGAGCGATCACAAAGACGCGTTCGATGAGGACGATATCGTCACCCTCGAAGTCGTTGCGTCTCAGGTCGGCGTCGCCATGACCAATCGCCGCCTTTATAAAGAGGCAAAAGAGTTCAGCAAGAAGCTTCAGCATGCCGTCGAAGAAAAGACGCTCGAGCTTCGCCAGGCTCATGAGCGCATTTTGGAGCAGCAACGCCTGCTTCAAAAGGAAAACAAAGCCCTCAAGACGCTGGTCAATCAAGACAGCAACAAAATGGAGATCATTGGAAAGAGCCCACCGGTTCTCAACATTCTCTCCATGGTCGATAAGATTGCTCCAACGACGGCAACAGTCCTCATCCAGGGCGAGAGCGGCACCGGCAAAGAATTGATCGCACGCAGACTTCATCAGAAGAGCGAGCGCAATGGCAAACCTTACGTCACCGTGAACTGCGGCGCGCTTCAGGAATCCCTTCTTGAGAGCGAGCTCTTTGGTCACGAAAAAGGCGCGTTTACCGGCGCGGTCGTGCAGAAAATGGGTCTTTGCGAGACCGCTGACGGCGGAACGCTTTTCCTTGATGAGATCGGCGAGATGTCACTTGGAATCCAAGCCAAGCTCTTGCGCTTCCTCCAGGAAGGCGAGTTCTATCGCATCGGCGGCAAGCGTCCGATCAAGGTTGACGTTCGCGTCGTGAGCGCAACGAATCGTGATCTTGAGCTTGAGGTGAAAGAGAATCGTTTCCGCGAAGACTTGTTCTATCGCTTGAACACGATCACCCTTCGCATGCCTCCGCTCAGAAAGCGCAAAGAAGATATTCCGTCCCTGATCGATTACTTCCTGAAGAACTCGCGCTTTGGCGGCTCACATCAGCAGATCAAGCGCATTGACCCTCGCGTTTACGATGTTCTGTCCAATTACGATTGGCCAGGCAATATCCGCGAGCTTCAGAACACGATCGAGCGCCTGAAGATTCTGGCCGAAAACCAGGAGATCAAGCTCGATGACATCCCTTTCTCGATCCGCATGCCTAAGAACAAGGCTGAAACAAGCGACACAACGATCGATATGCCGCTTGAGGAAGTCGAAAAGAATCACATTTTGCGCACCCTGGCTTATAATCATGGCAATAAGACCAAAACGGCCAACAGCCTGGGTGTGACCATCAAGACTCTTTACAATAAGCTCCATCGATATGGCATTATCCAAAGCCAAACGGATGGAGCAGTCGCGAACGCTGGAGGCGCCGAACGGGCAAGCCTCACTGCTCAAGCTGCTCAAGCTGCTAAAGAAGAGTTGAACGTCCAATAAGCTTTTAGAACGGGAGAAACACTATGTCGCCTAAAGTAGCAAAAGAAAGCAAAGCGTCCAAAGCCGAGAAGCCAGCAAAGGCCGGCAAAGAAGCTAAAGCAGCAGGCGCTTCGCCTAAAAAAGGCGCCAAGGCTTCGGCAAAAGACGAAATCGAAGAAGTCGTCGCCGCTCCAGCTGAAGGCGAACCCCAAGTTGACCTCGAAGAGCTCGAAGAGCAGGAAGCTGAGCGCGCTGCCAACAGTGGCGGCGGAAACGCAGCAGCTCTTGCCGCTGCAAGCTCCACCACGGAGATGTCGGCATCGTTCAAAAACTTCCGCCATCACCCAGACATGGAAAACTTCTATCGCTTCATCTATGAAAACGATCTTCGCCACGAAGCTTTGGCGATCATCGACACGATTCAGACTGAGAAGCAGGCTCGTCGCGCGATGAAGACCGCGAAGACCAACGCTCATTAAGATTTATCACGCTAAGCGTTAAATCTACGTAAATCTCGGGAAGGAGGGCGAAATTCGTCCTCCTTCTTGACTTTTAGGGCCCCCCGCGAGACACCCTTACGGTCTTTCCGGACGAGGAACGCCCATGAAAAAAAACTACCTTCTGACCCCGGGACCTACACCGATCCCTGAGTCAATTCTTGCTGTTCTCTCCCAACCCATCATTCATCACAGAACTGCACCTTTTGAGGCTCTCTTTGCCGAAGTGCGCGAGGGTTTGAAATACCTCTTTCAAACCCAGCAAGACGTTCTGATGCTCTCCACGAGCGGCACGGGCGCAATGGAAGCTGCCATCGTCAATCTCTTCAGCCCAGGCGATGAGGTCATTACGATCAACGGCGGAAAGTTCGGCGAGCGCTGGACCAAGCTTGCCCAACGTTTTGGACTGAAACCCATCGAGATCAAGCTCGAATGGGGCCATGCCGTTGAGCCTGCGCAGCTTGCGCAAACGATCAAAGCTCATCCTCAAGCTCGCGCCATTTTGTTTCAGGCTTCTGAAACCTCAACTGGCACTGTCATGCCGACCGAAGAGATCTGCCGACAAGCTCAAGCTGCAGGCATGCTCTCGGTTTGTGATGCGATTACCGCGTTGGGCGTCTTTGATCTCCCGATGGATAAATGGGGAATCGACGTTCTGATCACCGGTTCTCAGAAAGCTCTCATGCTTCCCCCTGGGCTTGCGATGATTGCTCTCAGCGATCGCGCATGGGCTGCAACCGAGACCTCCACGATTCCAAAGTTCTATCTGGATCTTAAAGCCGAGCGAAAAGTCATCAGCAAGAACACGACCGCCTGGACTCCTGCCATTTCTCTCATCGCAGGACTCAAAGAAGCGCTTCGGATGATTCGTGAAGAGGGCCTGGAGAACGTTTTCAAGCGTCACGATCTTCTGGCTCGCGCGACCCGCAATGCGGCTCGAGCTCTGGGCATGGAGATGCTTTCTAAAGCGCCTTCGAACGCTGTGACCGCAGTGCTCGTTCCTCCAACGATTCAGGACGGAAAAGCGATTCTAAAAGTTCTTTCAAAGAAATATGGCATTTTTATGATCGGTGGCCAGGATCATTATGAAGGCAAGCTCGTACGCCTGTCTCATATCGGTTATTGCGACCGGTTTGATGTGACGACCGGGATTGCAGGACTTGAGCTTGCGTTGAGCGAGCTTGGACATCCGGTTGAATTTGGTAAAGGCGTCGGAGCCGCATTGAAAACGTTTGCAGAGGAAAAATAAGAATGAACGTCATCGTCGTTGGAGCGCAGTGGGGAGATGAAGGCAAAGGAAAGGTCGTCGATCTTTACAGCGCCAAGGCCGATTTCATCGTTCGTTATCAGGGCGGAAACAACGCGGGCCACACGCTGGTCGTAAACGGCAAGAAGACGGTCCTCCACCTGATTCCAAGCGGCGTCCTTCACCCTGGCAAGACCTGCTTGATTGCCAACGGAGTTGTTTTTGACCCGGTTGTTTTCTTCAAAGAGATTGAATCTCTTGAGGCTAGCGGCGCATTCAGCATGCCATCCCATCAAGCGGTTCGCGTCAGTGAGCGCGCACATGTGATTCTTCCTTATCACCGCTTGATCGATAAGCTTCGCGAAGAGCATGCCGCTCAAGGCAAGGGCAAGATCGGAACCACGGTTCGCGGCATCGGCCCGGCTTACGAAGACAAGGTCGCACGCCGCGGAGTTCAGGTTGTTGATCTTCTTCGCCCAAACATTCTCAAGGCCAAGCTTGAGCGCGCGATCGAAGAAAAGAACATCCTTCTGAAGCATTTTTTCAATGCTCCAGCCATCGAGCTTGAGCCTCTTTATCAAGAGTGCGTCGCACTGGGCGAGCGTCTGAAGCCTTTCGTTGCCGATGTGCGCGGCGTTCTGGTGGGCGCTCTTGCTCAGGATCGCCCGATCTTGTTTGAAGGCGCTCAAGGCACCTTGCTTGACGTCGACCATGGCACCTATCCTTACGTCACCTCGTCCAACACCGTCTCAGGCGGCGCCATGACGG
>JBJMMA010000065.1:0-23963 GCA_045805065.1 Bdellovibrionia bacterium
GCAGATCGTGAGTGCGTAGACCTGCTTCAACATGTCCGAATGGAATGCGTCGGTAGAAACAAACGACCGCAGTCACAAATACGGTGGTAGTGTCACCTTGTGCTAGCACAAGATCAGGTGAAGTCGTTGCGAGGACTCGGTCGATTTTTTCAAAGAGTCGAGAGGTCAGTATGGACAGGCTTTGTCCTGGAGTCATTGCGTCAAGATCGATATCAACTTTGAGATCAAACTGTGCCAACGCTTGGTCTAGCATCTGGCGATGCTGGGCAGTGCCAAGTACGATCGTTTCAAACTTGGAGCAGGCGCGAAGAGCCTGAATAACTGGGGCCATTTTGATGGCCTCAGGGCGTGTTCCCACAACGCATACGATTTTTTTCATTAAATGACCTCACTGTATAAATCGAGGTAGCGTTTTGTAATGGCTTCCCAGGTGTATCCTTTATGCCATGCCTCGCGTCCCTTGGCTCCGCGATCTTTCAAAGCAGCTGGGTTCGAAAGTAATCGCTCCAATGCCTGGGTTGCCTGTTGAACGCTGACTGCAGCTTTACCTTCTTTTTGTTCAGTAAGAGAAAGGACCTCCCCGGAGCCCAGCCACTCACTGATTTCCTGACTGTTTCCGGCACTAGACGCTAGAAAAGGTGCCCCAGCTGCCGCGGCTTCAAAAAGGACGATGGGAGAACACTCAACATTGGAAAAGAAGGTGAAGAGGTCAGCATCGGCATAGGCGTCGAGGACTTCATCCCGGGAAAGTTCGAGTACATCAATGCGCTTGCGCTGAAGGAGAAGCCTTGGATCAATCCGACTCATTTTCTCTGATAGCTGGCACTTCCAGTGGCATCGACGTGAGAGGCGATTGCCGACAATTAGAAGATGGGCGTCGCTCACTCGGGCCTGGCGAAAGGCCTGAATTAACTCATCGTGCCCCTTGAATCCGGTGTGGGATCCGACGTGAAGCAGGAGTCGTGTCTCTTTGTTGATGCCAAGTCGAACTCTCATTCGACCACGGCGCTGATGGATTTCATTGAACTCCTCAGCTGCGGCTCCATTCGGAATGAGTTGAATCTTGTTGTATCCGGCCTCTTTAAGGTAGCGGGTGTCCTGATACGAGTCAGAAAGGATAACGCAACGGTCGACGGATTTGAGCCATTCTTTCAATTTCAAAAAATACTCGCGGTAAGAGTCCACGTGCAGGCCTGAGAAACCACAAGGAACCAGGACTTTGCGGCCCGAAATTTCTTGCAGGTGAGGCAAAAGCGCATCCGTAGTCCATTGCTGGGCAGCATACATCATGATGACATCGAACTTTTCGGTATTCACCCATTCGCGATAGCGCTCGACTTCGCCTTCCATTCCTTGGGTCCAGTTGCCACGAACTTTGAATTCTTCAATCTGTACGCCGTTATGAAACTTCGATTTGCGCTCAGGAAGATGAGTCGTTGCGACTGTTACGTGATGCCCCAGGCGCACCATTTCTTCGGAGAGCCTTCGAACCACTTCTTGCGCCCCTCCGATATGTGGCCAGTAAAATTCCACGGCATGAAGAATCTTCATTTAGTTCTCCAGTCGTATCCAGGAGGAAGGGACAACGTCATCGGTCTTCACGTTTGGGTCAGCGATCCAACGCTTAGGAGCAATGACTCTCTGACCTGGCTGAGTGCAGAGCCATGCTCCCCACCAGCTGAAGCTGCTATTCGCGATGATATGATGCGAGCAGGTCTTCATGAGCATAAGGTCAGCTTCAGGCTGCGATGCGGAGTTTGCATCAACATAGACGACTCTCGATGAACCGGTTTTCAAATTCGAACGGCACCAATCAATATCGTCAGAGAAAATGAATAGTTCGATCTCTCCCATGTTCGAGGCAAACCATTGGATTGCTTCTTCATAGTATCGAAGCGAGCATTGCCCATGAAAGCGGGCTGCTTCTGGATTACTCACATAGTCGCCACGCCTGATGTGGAGAGATACAGGTCTTGAGGACCTCTGAATTAGCTTCAGGATATCCTGAGACTTCTGATTCAGTTGATCCCGAAGCTGCAGTTCATTCAAGAGGCTCGGGCGGATATCCTGAAAGTATTTTTCGGACTGCCAGTATCCGCGAAGCAATACAGGTGTACGCAGATTTAAAATCTGCTCGTCATAGACAAAGGGCCCGCTTTTCTCACGGTAGCTCTTGCCGGGTGGATGAGAAAATGAAGAGAGGACCCGTTGAGCTTTGCGGATTAACTTATTCTTTGAGAACTGCGTGCGTTCAAATAAGCGTTGCTCGTTGGGAGTGGCCATGCGGCCTTGGATTTGAAAGCGATCCAGTTCGAATTTGCGCAGCGAATAGTCCGCAAAAGGGCGAAGATCCCAAACCAGCTCAGCCCCGAGTTTGTGAGCCAAAGCTCGTCCACAGGCATATTGAAAGATCTGATTTCCTAAACCGCCAAGGATTTCGACTGCAACGATGTTAGGGGAGTGATTCAGCGTAGTCATGACTAAAACTTCTTTGTTTGAAGCGTCTTTAGTTTACGCCAGGTTGATAGAAGGGCAATGTACGCTGCCTTAGGCCACTGCTGAACTTTTGTAACTCGGCTGCGTGCGTAATCTTTGTAAACCCAGAAAAGGCGTTGCGAAGCGGCATTGTCGCGACCACGGATGCTCAGTGCAGGCTGATCACGGTACTCAATGAGAGGAGTGGCTTCATAAAAAACATTTCCGAGCTCAGCCATGCGAAGCCAAAGATGGTAATCTTCAACCGCCTTGAATTTCAAGTCCTCAGAAAAGCCACCGGCCCGAAGCACATCATTACGTCTTACGAGAGCGGAACTGCAGATGACTCTGTTCTCTCGCGCAAGCTTTCTGAAGGTCAGGATCTCTGAGGCATTATAGGGAAGAAGTAAGCCTTTCCTCTGGCCGTCCACTACACGCCAAGCATTACTAGACACCACGCTGATGTTCCTGTCCTTGATTCTCTCAAGCTGGGATTCGAGCTTTCCCGGAAGCCAGACGTCATCATTGTCTAGGAAGGCCAAGTACTCAGATTGCGCGACTTGGATACCGCGGTTTCTCGGTTTGGCAGGCAAGCCGCCATGAGGACCGGGCAGCCACTTAACTCGTGGGTCAGTGTATGCAGCAACAACGTTTGCGCTCTCATCAGTGGAGCCGTCATCACACACGAGGACCTCGGCTACCTGATTTCCTTGTTTCAAGGCGCTTTCAATTGCTTTACCTACGAATGATGCGCCATTCCAATTTGGAATGATGACACTTACCCGATTCAAAGTGGATTCTCCGAGCACAGGAAAACACTACCGAACGAAAAAAGCCATGCTAACGCGTTCAAAATCCTATAAAAATCAAAATTACTAATGAAAAGCTGGAAAGTCACTGATGCACGCTGGGCAAGTCTTGGAGACTTGAATCTTCCCTTTTGGAAATCCTGGAATAAAGAGAACCCTTTGCCGGATGGTTTTTGGCAGAGGATCTGGGAATATCCATACATTGCTTCGAGAGTTCCACAGGGAATGCCCAGTTTGGACGTTGGTGGAACTTATCCGTTCGTGCTTTTCAAAAATTGGCCGAAGGCCATCTCAGTCGATATTCGCGATCTGAACCAGCTTAAGCATCCGCACCATCTCGGCAAGTGGCCCCAAGGGAAGCTTCTGATTTCGGATGCAACGCAGATCCCGGTCAGCGATGGCTCTTATCCTTATGCATTCAGCGTTTCAGCGATCGAGGAAATGCCGAATCCGCTTGCAGTGGCCAAGGAGATGCTCCGGATCGCCAAGGACAGAGTGGTTCTGACTTTGGACGTAAGTGAAAAGTTGGGCGTTACCCGCCAGCTTTTACGTGAGCTCGAAGAAGAGCTGGGCTTTAAGGTTCCTCCGATCCCAAACGACGTGCTGCACTCCCGACGTGAGGAGCTTTTCTCGTTTGGGCAGACTCCGAAAGAAGAGTACGAGCACATCCGCGTTCTTGGTCTGACACTGGATTCCCGTGACCGCCCGAAATCAACGGCGATCCTGATTCCTCATTGGGAGAGCTATTCTTTCCTGAAGCCCTGCCTTGAGGCGATTGAGCAGAATGCCTCGCCCGAGATCCAGCATCACGTCTATGTCCTCGACGACTCGAGTCGTGACGGAAGCTTTGAAAAAGGGCAAAAGGATTTCGCTCATCGTACGGACATCAAGTGGGTTTCAATCCAGCGCGAGAACAAGACTTACGACGCCGACGTGGGACTGCTTCTGGATCGTGGTCTAGAGCACGTGACTGAGCAATACGTCGCAATGATCGATGCAGATCTGTTTCCATTGACCAAGGATTGGCTCTCTTTCCCGATCCGGATGATTGACGAGCATGATTGCAGTATGGCCGGATTGGATACCGGCTTATCTACAGCATATCTGCCGCAAATGAGGGATCAGAAAGTCTGGCAACCTCGAAGCGGGTATATTCCCGCTGGCGGGTTGTATGACAATGATTGGTTTTGCGTAATCAATAATTTGTATCGGCTCATGCCAACGGCGCTTGCGAAGGTGGTCTCGGAGCAAATTGGATTTACTCGTGCAACCCCAAAGCCTACGCTGTTTGAGAAGGTCCGTAGAAGAGTGGTGGGACGCTTGCGTCGCCATATGGACATAGACGCTTACACAAATAGGCGTGCCCCTTATCTACCTAAAGGAGCTGATAACGGTGTCGCTGCTAATCACTTCATCGACATCAACAAGCTTGGACCTAAGTTTAATATTCCGCTAACCAGCTATATCGGACTGACACCAAAGGATGGCGCGTTCGGGCAGAACATTTCCGGTTTAGCTTTTCACTTTGCCCTCAGCACAAGAGCCCTCTCTCGTGAGCGTCGTGAAATTTCGGATGCGGGAGATAAGTTCAATTACTGGGTCGCGCGACTACAAGATAGCAAGGGTTTTAATGATCAGATACTTAAGGAGATGGTCGCAGCCAGTACGCATTTTCAGCCGGGTGGATATGACGGATCAATCCCGGTATCCTGGTATGAAAATGAGTTTCGTTGGATCACCAGCCAGATCGGTGGGCGAAAAGGTTAAGTGACGCTGAGACTTCTGAAGTGACAGGTGAAAATTTATGTTCTTTCCAGAAAAAATAAGATCGATTGGGCCAAATTATAAGGTTCTGGAAATCGGTCCTGGTGCACTACCATATGAAAGAGCGGATGTTTTTCTCGAGCTGCGCTATTCGGACGAGGAAACCTCGATTGCTCAAAGAGGGAATGTAAAAACTGCACCCAAATTGCAAAAGCCGGTTGTGTTCTATGATGGTGGGCGTTTTCCCTTTAAAGATAAGGAATTTGATTACGTGGTTTGCAGTCATGTGATCGAGCATGTGCCTGACCCGGTATCCTTTTGTTCGGAATTGTTCCGAATTGCGGGCAAGGGTTATATCGAGTATCCCTTGGCCACATATGAATATCTGTACAATTACGATGTTCATTTACATTTGCTGAAGAGGCAGAAAGACGGAAGATTGGCTTTTCTTCCAAAGTCAAAGACCAGACTCAGTGAGTTCAACCTTTTTCAGAATCTGAATCGAAAAATGCATGATGCCGGAGCTAATGCTCACTTGCTTGCATTTGAGCATCTTTTCTTTGAAGGATTTGAATGGTCTGACTCATTCAAGGTTTTCGAGGTAAGTGATCTGTCGCAACTGCTGCCTGAGTTCTCACCCTCAATCGTGAAAGAAGAGGGCAGTCTTCGTCATTTCAAAAACTCGGCGCGGGAGTTTTTAAAGGCAATCAAGCTGCGTTGATTAGCCGTTTAGTAGATTCTGCTTCAACCAAAGTCTAAGCTTGTTTGGCAACAGCGCTTTGCCGGTTTTGGCAGCGGCAACCCAAAGGCAATAAATCGCGGGTTTAACGAATAACCCGTGGAAGCTGTTTGTTCCGCGAAACAAAGTGTAATCTGTGTAGCGATCCATTTTTCTGAGCTTGGCAGGATGGCTCAATGGAAAGATCATCTCTTGAGTTCTTAACGATGCGTACTCCGGTGCGGTGTCATAAGTATGGGTAGCGTCTGGGCGGCCGCATCCAATATTGGAAACTAGATTGACGTTCGGTGCGATTGCAAGTCCACCTCGCTTTTCAACGCTCATACGCCATTGAGCGTCCCAAATGTGTTTGCGCTCCGATTCTGGAAGTAGATTGATATCGAAGTACTTCCACGCACGCTTCCAAGTTGCCCATCCCCAGTTATGGGTCCAGTGGGAAAAATAATACGAGGCATTGCCTCGTTTCTTTCCAAACAGGAAGTTATTGCCGCTAATGTGCATGATGCGCGGCTCATTTCGGTATTTTTCAAGAATCTCAGTCGCAAAACGGAAGAAACTGGGATCAGGAAGGCAATCGTCTTCGAAGATGATTCCCTCATCGACATGATCGAAAAACCAGCTGATTGCCTCAGATACGCCTCGAGCGCATCCTACGTTTTCAGTCAAAAAGCGCTTATGGACCTCGCAGGGCCAGTCGATGTGATCGACCACGGCACGAGCGCGTTGGCAGGCTTCGGCTTCTCCCGGTACATTTAGCCGCGGACCGTCAGCTGAAATGAAAAGTTTAGCAGGCCTTTGGCGCCGAATGGCCTCAAAGACCTGTGAGGTAGTGTCTTCACGATTGAATAAAACGAGCAGAACTGGTGCACAGCTCATATAAAGAAGCGTCCGATTTTTTGATGTCGACTTTAGGTTGCGTCAGTGCAATTTTTACCATGTGAATATGAGCTTCACTAGTTTAAAGCGGCTTCTTTGGGGTCGCTCGCTGCAAAAGAGCGTTGCTTCTGAGCATCGAGGGGGACCTTGCTTAGTTCTAGTCCATCTTGGGCAGCAATGGATGCCTTATATAAATGAGTGTATCGCTCAAGCGTTTATATTCAATCCGGGTCTGCCAATCTATCTTGCGGCTTCTAAAACCCACAGTGTGAAGCTCTCACCACAAATCTCCACGAACGAGCGGCTCATATATGTGGACCTAGAATCGCTCATTCCGTCGAAGACTCACAAGAAATTCTTGAAGCAATCCAAGCTCGATACAGAATTTCGCGGTGGCTTCTGGAGGTTTGCAACGGAACGATTCTTCGTGCTGGATGAGTTGGTCTCAACCTATGGCTTGAAAGACTGCTTCCATATTGAGAACGATAATGTCGTATATACGTCCTTCAGTGAGCTCGCTCCAGTCTTTCATAAAAACCACGTAAAGATGGCGGCTCCTTTTGATAATGACGAACGCTGCATTCCCAGTTTCGTCTATTTTAGAGACGCCGAGGCTTCTGGTCATCTGGTGAGCTATTTGGCCAGGGCAAGTCGATCCGAGGCGCTGAACGACATGCAGACGCTGGCCTTGTACCGCAAGAAGCAACCTGGTGAAGTGACTCCTCTGCCGATTGTTCCGACTGGGTATGAATGTGATTGGACCACTCCTTCGGGACAGAAATCGCAAGAGCCCTGGATTTATACCCATCTTGCTGATCAGTTCGGATCAATCTTTGATGCTGCGGCCCTTGGCCAGTTCATTGGTGGAGTGGACGGCGCTGACCGGAAAATCGGGTTTATTAATGAAAGTTGCGTGTTCAATCCTTCGGCTTTGAACATTGATTGGCGCCATGATGAACAGGGAAGAAAGATCCCTTATGTTCTATGGAAGGGTGTGAGTTACCGGATCAACAATCTACACATTCATTCCAAAGAACTTCATAAATTCAGATCATGAGTCTTTTCGGACCGTTTCCTTATACCTTTGTGCATGGTGACCGATTTGCTGAGGCGGCAGATCTTGTTTTCTCTACGCGTAATCGAGAACCATGGACCCAAACGAAACTATTTAAAAAAATCGAATCAATAGACGAGAACGTCGTGGTTATTTACGCGGCCACTCATGACGTGAACCCGCTTTTCAAATTGCTGAGTGGGTTATCGGGCCCAAAGATCGTTTTGATCTCCCACAACAGCGATGGTCGTGTCCGGGACCGGGACTTCAGGGAAGGGGATGCGGATGTTAACCTTCTGCCACCCTCGGTTGTGAGGTGGTTTGGCCAGAACGTTGAAGTGAAGCATCCTTTGATTGAATGTATTCCCATCGGGCTTGAGCGACCATGTGTTGACCTGCATGCAAAGAAGTTGAAGAAACTGAAGAGTGTGATGTTGCAGACGGCGCGTCCTCGCTCCACAAGGGTTTACGTCAATCATGTGATCAGAACGAATCCCGTCGAGAGAAAAGCGGCCTATGATGCGTTTCTGGACAAGGACTTTGCGCTTAAGCATGAGGGCGGACTTACCTTTGTTCAGTACCTCGAGCAGATGCGGAGTAGTGAATTCTGCGTGAGCCCGCCTGGCAACGGACCTGATTGTCACCGAACTTGGGAGTGCCTTTATCTGGGGACTGTTCCGATCGTGAAGCGCTCTCTTCTCACTGAGGCGCTTTATTCGGATCTGCCCGTGCTCCAGGTCAGTGATTATCAAGAAGTCACGGAGAACTATCTGAATTCCTTTTTAAGCCAATGGAAAGGGGTCTCGATTGATCCAAAGCGAATCAGCGCTGAGTATTACTGGGAGAAGATTGGTAACGCCGCAAGACAACTGGATCCGAATAGAAAACTAAGAACTGAAAAAATGGGACCAGGTTTTTTGCTGAGAAAAATATTTCAGGATTAGCGAAAGAGCCTTGGAACGCCAACTTTTGCGGTCCACTCAGCAGTGCCCAGTAAAAAGCGGATTGGGTGTGAAAATGCAGCACAAAGCCTCACTATAAAGGCTTTCCATTCACCCAGTGCTGCAAGCGCAATCAAAGTCCTGATCTGCAGGTTGATCAGGTTCTCTTTTGCAGCAGGGGAAGGCAGATGATTCCATCGACTTGAATTGAAGCCTGAGATGTTCCAGAAATCATGATGCCATTTTTCTTTCCGGATCACTTCTGTTAGGCGACGTGTGTTTTCGCGCTGGGTGTTTGACTGGGAATTGGAAATGCTGGAGGGGTGGTCCCGATAGCGGTAAAGAGTTTCTCCCAGGTTGGCGATTCGGTATTTGCGGGCGAGTCTTGCCCATAAATCAAAATCTTCAATGTGACGGGCGCCGGGGGACTCTGAGTAAAGTCCCGCTTTTAAAATGGCTTCACGTCTGAACATGACAGATCCGTGGACGAAGGTGTTGCCAAAGAGGAATGCATCGCCAATCTGCTCATGAAAGCAAAAAGGGAAGACCTGCCGATGAGTGACAGAGTCTGAAAAGACTTCAGCTGCCGTTCCTACCAGGGCGCAGTCAGGATTGGTTTCCAGGAATGCAACCTGACGCTCGAAGCGGCCGGGTAATGACAGGTCATCAGCGTCGTGACGAGCGATGAGTTCAGTAGTGGAAAGTTCGATACCGCGATTGAGCGTTTTTACAATTCCCATGTTGGGTTGTCTAATCGAGCGCACGCGGCTGTCCTGACTGACAAATCGATCAATGATTTCCTGAGAGCGATCGGTTGATCCGTCATTAATGATCAAGAGCTCGAATCGAGCGAACGTCTGATTCAGAACGCTCTCAATTGCGTCCGACAGGTAATCTTCGGCATTATATACCGGCATGAGCACGGTCAGAACCGGGGCATGAGTCATATTGCTGGAATTTTTGAAGTTTAGTGGGAATATGTGGCTGATTACAATACGTAAGTGAGAGTATGTAAAGAATATGCTCCTGGATCAGACATCAGAGGTCACAATCACATCAGATCGGCTTGCCACTACGAGAGGTAAGAGGGATTCCTTTATTGATGCCCTTAAAGGCGTCGCGATTCTTACAGTTGTTCTTGGACATACGCTGCAGATGCTAGTCCCTGATTTTGACCATCACATTCTGTATCGTCTGATTTACTCCGTGCACATGCCGTTCTTTATGTTCCTGAGTGGATTCGTGGCGCTGCCTTCCATGATGAAGGCTGGTTTCGTGGAAACCGTTCGGAATAAATTCCTCAGACTTGTTGTCCCCTTTTTGAGCTGGTACTTCATTGTCGGTTATTTGTTTCTAGGGCTGGTGTGTCATGGAAGCGCTGGTGACATTACCTTCGGAGAGCATGTGATTCGCTTGGCCAAAGCCCCGGACTGGGGGCTCTGGTTTCTCTGGGAGCTGTTTCTTTGTGATCTGGTGCTTGCTTTAGTCGTGGCAGGAAAAAAACGGTTCAATCTGAAAATGGCAGGTTTTACTGCTGCTTTGATCATCGCGACTGTGCTTTTCGGATTGCAGCCCCGAAGCGGGCTTGGCCTTGCCCTTTTGCGTTGGCACTTGCCATTTTTTAGCGCAGGTGTCCTGCTGCATCTCTATCGGGAACAGTTGATAGTAGTGAAACGCTATTGGGTAGAGCTCAGTCTGCTGGCTTATCCTGTCTTGTTCAGTTTCTGGATGAGGACGGAGTCGCCTTCCTTTCTGGTCAAAGGTATAGGAGATTTGACGTTACTTCTTGCCTTAGTCGAGAAGCTATTCCGTTATGCTACTGCATTTACCGGTATTACGGTGATCTGGATCGCGATGAAGTCATTGGTGCAGACAAAGTTATCGTCAGGACTAGCTAAACTGGGACAATACTCTTTGGATATCTACGCCCTTCATTTTTATTTCTTAGGCACTCTGGCTATAGCAAGTTCCTCACTGGAGGCGGGAAAGCAAACGCAGGGAAGTATGATATCGGTGCTTTTAAGCACTGTGGCTGCTTTGGTCATTTCTCTTACCTTGTCGTTCTGCCTATTCAGAAAAAGCCGTGTGCTGTCTTGGTTATTTCTCGGCATCAAGAGCGGCCGCTCGCAAATTGCTTAAGAATGTGAGACTAGTTTAGAGACTTCCAATAAAGATCATTATGTCATCTACAAAGACCATCTCAGTACTCATTCCTACTCTAGGTCGCGACAAAGAAGTTCGCGATACGATTCAAGCACTGCTCAATCAGACGCGAGTGCCGGACGAGATCGTGGTGGTCGACCAGAATGCGGACGATTTTCCAGAACTCGATAAGTATCTGGACTCGCTGCCGCTTGTTAAGCATGTGAAGTCAGATACTCTGGGTCTTGGTTTCAATGCCAACGTTTGTCTGGCGCATGCAACGAGTGACATCGTGCTTTATCTTGATGATGACATTACGCCGGATCCCCGCCTTGTTGAGATGCACCTCGAGAATTACGAAAAGCTTGAAAAGGATGATCCTCATTTCGGCGGCGTCGCGGGTCGAGTGGAGCAACCTTCGGGTGATCCTGATCCCAAGACCATTAAAAGAGTAGGGGTTTTTCACCGGCTATCGGGCACGATTACGGCGCGTTTTAATGCGATCGAGCGCCATGAAGTGGATATTGCTCCAGGTGGAAACATGTCGTTTTATCGCCATATTTTGAACAAAATTGACGGTTGCGATCTGGGCTTTGCTGGAAACAGCTACTTTATCGATACCGACTGCGCTCTCAGAGTAAAGCAGGCTGGATATCGCATCGTGTTCGATCCACGTGCAACGCTGAAGCATCTGATGGCGCCAGCAGGTGGCTGCCGAACTCGAACAAAGTCAGATCACACTTTTTATTTTGTAAAAAATGGAGTTCGCGTTTTTCGCAGGCATACTCCCGCTTGGGCGAGGTCCTATTGCTATTTAAGGCTTACGCTCTATATTTTTGCCAAAGCCCTTTATAACCGGGACTTCGGAATCTTGAAGAAAAGCCTTCAGGCTCTTTTTGAAGGCATGACGCAGTCAATGGACGTTCAAGGAGTGAGGTCGCTTCCTGAGCGGGCGAAGCCTTAATCAGGCTGGAGAATCTTGTGGGTAAGTTCTTTCGCATCCTCTGGGTCGCACCCGAAGAAAAAGGCGGCATTCGCTCTTACACGGAAGCTCTCTGGCCCAGCATGAAGAAAGCTTGGTCCGGCGATGCGATGGACCCTGTGTATCGATTGCCGGAAATTGAAGAGCTTGAGCGCTGGCAGCCGGATCTCATCCACGTTCAGCATGAGTTTGGCCTTTTCGGATCCAAGATCCCTGGTTTTTATCAGTTTCCAGCATGGCTCAAAAAAGTTCGCAAAGCGCTTCCGCATGCCAAGGTTGTTGCAACGGCACATTCAGTTTTGGGGCGGGATTATCAGTATCCTTGGCGAGGCAGGGGTGTTCAGGCGCCGCTTCGTTTGATCGCTAACTACACTGCGGTTCCATTGATGCGGCGAACCTGGCTCGAGGGAACTTGGAGCAAGCTTCACGGAGTCATTGTTCACTCCAAGTCGCAGGTGGAGACTGTTCGTCAGGCAGGATGCCAACGTGTTTCTGAGATTCCGCATTTTGTGCCGGAGCGCTCGCCGATTTATCATCATGAGCCTGCGACACCTCCTGAGATTTTGGTTTTTGGATATCTCACCCCCGAAAAGGGATCAGATATCGCGATCGATGCGATGAAGCATGTCAAAGTTCCTGCAAAGCTTGTCATGGCGGGGGGGCTTCGGCGTGATGAGGATCGGGCGTATTTTGATTTGTGTGAGCAAAAGATCCGACAGAATCAGCTTTCTGATCGGGTGAAGATCACAGGGTTTGTTCCATCTGAATTGATGGATTCATATTTTGAGCGGGCATCATTGGTCCTTGTGCCATTCCGTGAGACTTCTGGCTCAGGTTCTATTGCTCAGGCGTTTTCCCGAGGCGCAGCGATCTTGGCTTCCGACCTTCCGCTCAATCGCGAAATGAATCTTAGACAGCCTGGATGTGTGGCGACTTTCAAATCAGAAGACGCAGAAGATTGCGCTCGGCAGATCGACCGGCTCCTGAACGATCAGGAGGCTTTAAAAGCTCTTCAGATCAATTCCCAAGCCTATGCCGAGAAGTGCACCATTGATCAGACGATCCAGAAGCATCTCCAATTTTACCGCGGCATTTAAAACGCTTCGTGGTAGTTTGAGGCCAAGATGGCAAATAAGGTTCTAGTCACAGGCGGAGCGGGCTTTATCGGCACGCATCTTTGCCGCGCTCTGATTCAAAGCGGGCGCAGCGTTCGGGTTCTTGATCTCAAGGACCCCGTCCAGGCGGTTCAGGGTGTCGACTATCAAAAAGGCGACGTGAGAGACGCTCAGGCGGTCAAGAAAGCAGTCCAAGGCGTCGATGCCGTTTATCATCTGGCTGCAATCGCCAGTGTTCCGCTTTGCCAGGAGCAACCGTACGAGAGTACGCAAACCAATCTCGCCTCGACCGCGCTTATAATGGAAAATCTGAAGCCTGGAACGCGCTTTGTTTTCGCGGGCTCAAGCGCAGTTTATGGCGACTCAGGAAAAGAAGGCGAATCACTCGGCGAAAATCGCTCGATCGAAAATCTCGCGTCTTTTTACGCCGCTCAAAAATTTGGTTCAGAAACGCTGATTCAGCAGTTTCAAAAGAGCCACGGGATTCCTTCCGTTGTTTTCCGGTTTTTCAATGTTTTCGGCCCGGGACAAGATCCCAAGAGCCCTTACACTGGCGTGATCACCGCTTTTTCTGAGGCGATCAAAGCAGGAAGACCTCTTCGCCTGAACGGCGGGGGAGTGCAGACTCGCGATTTTATCTCAGTTCATGACGTGGTGAGAGGGCTGATCCTGGCAATCGAAGCGCCTGTCAGCGCTTGCGATGCTCAACCGATCAACCTGGGGACAGGCCAATCCGTCACGATTCGAAAGCTGGCTGAGACGATGAAAGCGGTTTCAAACTCGCAGGTTTCTCTTGAAGACGCACCGTGGCGAGAGGGTGATGTTCGCCATTCAACCGCTAAAATCGGTCGAGCATTTGAGAAACTGGGCTGGAAACCGTCCATTTCACTCGAAAAAGGGCTGAAAGAACTTCTCAATCCAGCTATAACGCCCTAATCCGCACAAAGGAATCCCACATATGAACACCACCCCAAACGCCAAAAACCTCAAGATCCACGTTTATGCTGACGGCGCCAATAAAGACGCTATTCTCAAGCGCGCGCAAGAAGGCTTTGTGAAGGGCTTTACGACCAACCCAAGCCTGATGGCCAAGGCCGGCGTGAAAGATTACGCGGGCTTTGCTAAGTCGCTGCTCGCTGAGCTCAAGACGCACCCGATCTCCTTTGAAGTCTTCTCGGATGACTTTGAGCAGATGGAAAAAGAGGCGATGATCATCAACTCTTGGAATACGTTTGGCGGTAATAACGTTTACGTCAAAATTCCGGTCATCAATTCGGAGAACAAGTCTTCGGCTCCGTTGATCCGCCGCTTGCTCGATAAGAAGCTTAAGCTCAACATCACGGCGATCTTTACGATGGAACAACTCGATGCGCTTCGCGCTGTGTTGAAGCCTGAGGACGATGTGTTGGTTTCGCTTTTTGCAGGACGACTTGCAGATAACGGCTGGGACCCATTGCCGCTGGTGCGCAAAGCGGTGGCAGATTTCAAGCCTTTCCCAAAGGCGCAGATCCTTTGGGCAAGCACGCGCGAAGTCTACAATGTGTATCAAGCCGAAGAACTGGGCTGCCACATCATTACGGCACCTGACGACATTATCGGCAAGTTGATGACCGTCGGTGTTAAATCGGCAGAAGATCTGTCGATCGACACGGTGAAAACTTTCTTGAAAGACTCCAAGTCCGCGGGCTTGAGTCTGTAATCCACTAGGCACGAAACGTAGAAAGGCCTAACGCTATTATGAACATTCAGAACGGCAAAGTTGTAGATCTTAAGTATCGTCTCAAAAACACGGCAGGTGAGGTTCTGGATGAATCTGACGCGAAGGATCCTTTCAGCTACCTGCACGGCGCGCAACAGATCGTTCCAGGTCTTGAGAACGCGCTCTCCGGCCTCAAGGTCGGCGATAAGAAAGACGTCACCGTGGCTCCAAAAGATGGCTACGGCGAAATCAATCCAACCCTCAAGATGAGCGTCAAGCGCGCGCAGTTCCCAAAGGGCGTTGAGCTTGAAGAAGGCATGTCCTTCGAAGCAGCCGGCGGCGATGGCGTTGGAATGGTCTTCACGATCGAAAAGATCGAAGGCGACGATATTCACCTCGATGGCAATCACCCGCTCGCAGGTCAGACTCTCCATTTCTCTGTGGAAGTCCTGAACGTTCGCGATGCAACGGAAGAAGAAATGGAGCACGGTCACGCTCACGGCCCGCATGGACATGGCCACGACCATGATCATGAGCACGGCGAAGATTGCGATCATGACCACGGTGATGACGACGGCCACGGCCACCTTCACTAAAAATTAAGCTCACAAACTAACGCAAAGCTGCCGGCCCAAGTACTGCAGAAAAGCTGCAGGCCCTTGGGCCGGTTGTTTTTTAAACACACTCAGGAGAAAAACGTCATGAAGGCTTTTTTGACTCAGAGTCTGCTTTGCTCGGTTTTGGCGCTCTCATTGTTTGGCGCAGCGCCCTCGGCGCACGCTTTTCCAAATGCCAAGGAAATGCAGGCCAATTACGAAGCTTGCGAGCAAACTGATTTAAGCTGGTCGCGTCGTTGGGGACAGTATGTCGTGGCCTTTGATTTTGATGAAGCATCCCGTATCTGCCGCGAGCAGCTCTGGTCAGAGTTGGGCTGGCGCACTGAGCCGGAGCTGATGAGCTGCAAAGTGAACGGCCGATGGATCTGGGCCGGTTACTTCTGCCGCGAAATCTACAGCTAATTTGTCATCCGGTATTCGTCATAAGCTGCCTGCTCAGGCGGTCTAGTATTTGAACATGCAGTCACTTATGACGAATCCAGTTACCTTTCAGAGATGGGCCGGGATTTCTTTACTCGGTCGTGTTTTGCTTTCGGCGATTTTCATCATCAGCGGCCTAAGTAAAATCGGAAACTTTGGCGCTACCCGGGACTTACTCGTCTCGCACGGCGTGCCGGTTGCCGGCCTCTTCGTTTTCTTGTCCCTCGTCATCGAAGTCGCGGCAGGCGTCCTTGTTCTGATTGGTCTTCAAGGTCGAATCAGTGCGATGATTCTGATGGCGTATCTGATCCCAGTGACTTTGGTCATGCATAACTTCTGGGCCTATGTGGGCCCCGAGCATCAGATGCAGCTGGTGAACTTCTTAAAGAACATCTCGATCATGGGCGGTCTTTCGCAAATTGCAGCGATGGGCCCGGGCCCAATCAGCATCGATCAATCGCGCTATCACAGGGGCTGGAGCTCGGACGCGCGCGATCCTTCATCAAGGCTGCGCAGAGTTTCCTGATAAGAGCCCCTGAGATTTCAAGAAAGGCTCGAGCTCGGAGAGGATCCAATTCACATGCGAGAAGGTGATGCTCCCATGCGGCGTCTTGAGGTCCTGATTGAAGGTGACCGTTTTGGCAAAGCCATTAAGAGCAATACCTTCGGCAAAGGCCTCGTTTTGATCAGGATCAACGACGATATCATGCTTGTTGTTGAAAAGGAGGAGGGGCGCCTTGAAAGCCTCTCCCCAAGCGCGGGATTTGTTGAGCTCCTTGCGACCCCACTGTTCTTCGATCACGTCTTGAGTGGGTTCTTGAGCCAAAAAGGCAAGAGCCGCACCGCGGATCTCCTTCACTTGGCAACCTGACGATGGCGCAATGATCCGGTTATGAAGATCCTTGGGATCGACGCCATAGATTTTCAAAAGTCCGGGGTAGTCAGCGACATTGGCAATTCCATGCTGGCTCACGCACGCACCGGTTTGAACGAGATTCGATACGCGAATCGCTGGCTCGACCAGGATCGCTGCTGCAACGGCATCTGGATACTTGATTCCCAAATAAGCCGAAAGTGCTCCGCCGGTGGAGTGTCCAACCAAAATCACGCGATCGCCCAGGGCGCGCGCAAGTCGTATGGCGCGCTCGGCCTCTTCGATCCAATCCTGATAGTTCACTTCGTTTGCAAGCTCGTTGGTCTGGCCAAGGCCTGCTAAGACGACGTTCAAAACCGGAATCCCGTGCTTGGCAAGCCACGCAGCCTCCGGCGCAAGCTGACGCCCGTCTTCAAACATCCCGTGCATGAGAAGCGCAACCGTGGGAACGCGAGTGGGGGCCAGGGTATATTCGCACTGACCCCAATAAGGGCTTGGGCCCGAAAGGTCTGGGTGTTCCGCGCGTGCGAGATCCAAGGCTACACAGCTTTCTTGAATGACCTGCTGAGCCTTCTCAAAACAAGTGGTTGGCCAAGTGGCGGGATTATCCGTGCAGTGAAAATCAGGAAGAACCGCTATCGGATGGGAAACGCCCACCGGATCAGCCATGGCCACGGAGGTGAAAAGCGCGAGAAGGGGCATCAGAGCAAGGCGACGTTTCATACCCTTAAGGGTATCGCCGTCCGCTTGGGGAAACAAGGCAGGGCGAGTGAAACTGGTGCCAGCACTTGACTCAGGGCATTAACGTAAAAAGTCGTGCGCTACCAAGCGTCTAAACTCTTTTTTCTTTTGCGACGCACTGTTAATGTGGGCGCTTATGAGCGCTCCTAAAGACCAAGAGAATCTTCCGATCCAAATGCCTGCCCGACTTGATAACTCGGGTTATAAGAACAAGAGCTTTGAGCCTCAAAGTTTTGAGTCCTCAGTTTATAGCTTTTGGGAAGAAAACGGCTGCTTTGAAGCATCGGATGAGAACGCGCCGGGGCAAAAGGCTTTCTCGATTGTGATTCCACCGCCCAACGTCACGGGCGTGCTTCACATGGGTCATGCTCTGACCAACACGATTCAAGACATCTTGGTTCGCTGGCATCGCATGAGCGGAGACAACACGCTCTGGCTCCCAGGCACTGACCACGCAGGGATTGCAACGCAGACCCAAGTGGAGAAGGCGATCGCGAAAGAAGGCAAGGGCCCAACGGGCAAGCCTCTGACTCGCCATGATCTGGGCCGCGAAAAATTTCTTGAGCGCACGTGGAAGTGGAAGAACGAACACGGCGATCAAATCAAAAACCAACTCAAGCGCCTGGGCTCATCCCTCGATTGGAGCCGCGAGCGGTTCACGATGGACGAAGGTCTCTCAAAGGCCGTGCGCGAAGTGTTTGTGCGCCTTTACGAAGAAGGCCTGATTTATCGCGGTGAGCGCATCATCAACTGGTGCCCGCGCTGCCAAACGGCGCTCTCGGATTTGGAAGTCATTCCAACGGAGCGTAAAGGCTACTTCTGGCACCTTGTTTACAAGATCGTGAACGATGATGGCACTCCGGTGATGGATGCTGACGGAAAGCCTGCTGAGCTTGTGATTGCAACGACTCGTCCGGAAACCCTCTTAGGTGATACGGCCGTGGCCGTGCATCCGGAAGACGAGCGCTATACACATATTCACGGTAAAAAAGCCGTTCTGCCACTGATCGGTCGCACGATTCCGGTCATCACGGATACGTACGTCGATAAGGAATTCGGAAGCGGCGCTTTGAAAGTCACGCCGGCTCACGATTTCAACGACTACGACTTGGGTCAGCGCCATAACCTTCCAATGATCTCGGTCATGGGAAAAGACGGCAAGATCACGTCCGCTGGTGGCCCATACGCAGGACTTAAGTTTTCGGAAGCTCGCGAGCGCGTCGTTACGGATCTCAAGGAGCAAGGCTTGCTCGTTAAAACGGAAGACCACACTCACAAAGTGGGTCTCTGTCAGCGTTGCGATAACGTGGCTGAGCCAATCGTGTCCAAGCAATGGTTCGTCAAGATTGAGCCACTCGCAAAGCCTGCGATTGCCGCTGTTGAGACGGGTAAGATCACGTTCACTCCCAAGAGCTGGGAGAAGACCTACTTTGAGTGGATGTACAACATCCGCGATTGGTGTATCTCGCGCCAGCTCTGGTGGGGCCATCAGATTCCAGCCTGGTACTGCGGCCGCTGCCAGGAAATCACCGTCTCTCGCGCAAATCCTGAAAAGTGTTCTCATTGCTCGGCTCCAGCCTCTGAGCTCAAACAAGATGATGACGTGCTCGATACGTGGTTCAGCTCGGCGCTTTGGCCATTCTCGACTTTGGGTTGGCCAGAAAAAACTCAAGCCTTGGAGACGTTCTATCCAACGTCCATTCTTGAGACGGGTTTTGACATTATCTTCTTCTGGGTTTCCCGCATGATCATGATGGGAATCCACTTCATGGGCGAAGTGCCTTTCCACAAGGTCTACTTGCACGCCATGGTTCGCGACGAAAAAGGCGAGAAGATGTCCAAGTCCAAGGGCAACGTCATCGATCCGCTCGTCGTGATCAATCAGCATGGCGCCGATCCGCTTCGCTTTACTCTGGCCGCAATGGCAGGCCAGGGACGCGACATCAAGCTCTCGCTGGATCGCGTGGAAGGCTACCGCGGGTTCTGTAACAAGCTTTGGAACGCGGTGAAGTTCTTCCATCTTCAGATGGAGAGCATGGCCGAGCGTGGCGGCCCAGTGGGTGAGCCTACGGGTGGCTTGGAAGCTTGGATTGAAGCGAATCGCATCAGTCTTCTTCCACAAAACCGCTGGATCATTTCTCGTTTGCAGGCGGTGATCCCTGTCGTGCAAAAGGGCCTTGAGAACTTTGAGCTCAATGAGTCCGCGCAAGCGCTCTATGATTTTACCTGGGGCGAGCTTTGCGATTGGTACATTGAGCTTTCGAAGCTTCCGTTCCGTGAAGGAGGCGAGGCCTCTCGTCAAAGTCTCTTCACGCTTCGTTATGTGCTCGAGCAGGTCTTGCGCCTGATGCATCCATTCATGCCGTTTGTGACTGAAGAGCTTTGGCAATCGCTTCCATGGAAGCATCCTGCCAATACGCCTGCACGCGAGCGCGATGGAAAAGCGCCGATGATGACTTTGATGTTCCAAAGCTTCCCAAAAGTGAATCCAAAGTTCATCGACTCGGAAGCGGAAAAGTCAGTCGCTGCTTTGCAATCGGTCGTGATGGCTTTGCGCAACTTCCGCGGCGAGAACAATATCTCGCCTAAGGTTGAGTTTGCGGTCGAATACGTTCCATCCACTTCGGCAGCTGATGCTTTCTTGAAGCTGATCTCGTCTGACATCAAGGCGCTGGCTCGCATCACATCGCTCAATCGCGCTGAGAAGGCATCGGCCGAGGGCGCAATCGAATCGATCATCCCGATCTCAAACCCACCGGTTGAACTTAAGATCAACCTCAAGGGTCTTGTGAACGTCGAAGAAGAGTCGAAGCGTCTTCGTAAGGAGATCGATAAGGTCAACGACGACATCGCTCATATTCAGCGCAAGCTCACGCAAGAGACTTTCATCGCAAAGGCTCCACGCGAGCTCGTTGAAAAAGAACGTAAGCGTGAAGCGGAACTCACCGCAAAGCGCACCGAGATTGAAGCAGCGCTTGCGCGTCTTCAAAAACTTGCAGGAGGCTAAGCCCTGGCTCGCAAGGCTCGATCTGCAGCAAAATCACGATCGACAAGCTTACGCCCAAGCAGCGCGGGCTTGATCGATCGCCGTCGCGCACTAGTCATTGGACCCAGAGTGGGATCTTTGTCAGAACTCACTCGCTCGCTTTACATGGCGGGTGTGAATCCAAAACTCATTGCGCGTGATCTGCGCGTGGCAGTCGATGGCGGGCTCAAAGTCTTTAATAAATTTTGGCGTAAAATCGGGTGGAAGCCTCATTTTGCGGTAGGCGATTGGGATAGTTTGGGATCAGAGAAGGTCAGTCACGCTCTTCGTGGCATTTTCCATCTCACGCTTCCTCGCAACAAAGATCGAAGCGATCTTTATTACGCATGCCGTGCGGCTATGTCGGCAGGAGCGACGGATCTGGTTTGCCTGGGCGTGACCGGGGGCAGGGCCGATCATCAACTTGCGACGCTTTTTGATCTCTCTGAGATTGCTCATGAGGGGGGCCGCGCGTTCAGCGTTCTGGCTGTGGATAACGAGACTCGGTATTATTTTATTTCCGAGAATCATCCGGAGCTCAGCATCGACGTCGTACCAGGACAAACGGTGTCAGTCTTTGCTTTGGAAGGTGAGGCGCGTGGCGTGACGCTTCAAGGGTTCAAGTATCCGCTCAAGAATGCGGTTTTACAGCCCTCATCCCATGGACTCAGTAATATCGCGCTCAAAACGCAGTGCTCCATCAAGGTTCGCAAGGGACGGGTTGTCGTTCTTGTACTCAGCGGTGCTTAGCGAATTTCGCTAGGGATTTCGGGCTGTTTGCCTTAATCTCTCATATCAATGAGTGACCTGACGACGACCAAATCTTTTAAAAGTCATCCTGCGGTTCGCTTTGAGCGCCAACCCGTGGTCGAAGGTCCGCTCACTCATCTCAACGAGAAGCGCGCCTCCATTCTCGATGGAGTCGTCTCACAGACGATGCAGGACTTTGCGTCCTCAAAATCTCTGGAGCTTGTCTTAGGCGAAGCACTCTACAACGAAAGAGTCCGACTCAAGCGCGACCATGGAAACGTTTTCACTAAGAATCGCATCAAAGGGGATCGCATTCTCTGGAATCAGATCCAATCAGGCCTTCTTCAATCCTCCGCGCAGGCGGATCGCAAGGCGCTGCTTCGCTCCGTGATTGGCCACTATGCTGACGAAATCGGCGGCCACTTTGATCCAAAAATTTATAAGTTCGCAACGAGCGTGGTTCCGTTTGGATTCTCCTGGCTTCTGAACGCCGCAAGCGTTCAAAGATTTCTGCCCTGGGGACTCACTCAGTCTCTCGAAGATCGACTCAGAATCGTTGGCGAAGTGCCTGCGCTTCAGAATCTCTCGAAAAAAGGTACCGTTCTTCTCGTTCCTACGCACCAAAGCAATCTCGATAGTATTCTCATTGGCTACATCATTTATCTGATGGGGCTTCCGCCATTTGCTTACGGCGCGGGACTCAATCTTTTCTCAAACCCGGTTCTCAGCTTTTTCATGGGCAATCTGGGCGCTTACACGGTCGATCGCAAGAAATCGAACGTGATCTATAAGCAGACGCTCAAGAACTACAGCACGCGCATTTTGAGCGAAGGCGTGCACTCGATCTTCTTCCCGGGGGGCGGAAGATCTCGCAGTGGCGCAATTGAAAGCAAGCTCAAGTTGGGTCTCATGGGCACGGCGCTCGATGCGCAGATCCAAAACTTGAAGGCTGGAAAGCCTAATCCAAACGTTTACATTGTGCCGATGGTGATGAGCTATCACTTCGTTCTTGAGGCAAGCTCGCTGATCGAAGATTACCTCGCCGAAGCCGGAAAGCATCGCTACATCATCATGGATGATGAGTCCTGGCAGCCTACGAAAGTTGCGAACTTCTTCTGGAAGGTTTTCAAATCCACAACGTCGGTCACGGTTCGTCTTGGAAAGCCGCTTGATGTGTTCGGAAACTTTGTCGATGAAGAAGGCCGCTCGATGGGGCCAAACGGTACGATCATCGATCCAAAGCGCTGGCTGACTTCTGGGGGCGAGCTCAAGCATGATCAGCAGCGCGATCAGGAATACACGCGTGAGCTTGGGGATGTGCTCTCCAAGCGATTCCACAAAGAGAACACTGTTCTGACTTCGCATGCTGTCGCATTTGCTTATTTTGAGGCTTTGCGAAAGCGCTATCCGGATCTGGATCTCTATCGTTTCTTGCGTTTATCCCTTGAGCAGCGCGCGATGCAGTTTGGTGAGTTCATGGGCGAGGCGGAGAGACTCCATTCGCGTTTGCTGAAGATGGAGAAAAACGGCGACGTCTATCTGAGCGATGAGCTGCGTCTCTGCTCTTTGGAAGAGTGGGTCAATGACGGCATGACACAGCTTGGGCTTCTGCACGAGGCCGCGGTCGTCAAACACGTGGATGGCGCGATCTGGTCTGAAGACATGAACTTGCTCTATTATTATCGCAATCGCTTGGCGGGCTACGGGCTTTCGCTCCTGGCGCGTCCCAAGGCTGTTCAGGGAAAATCGGGGAACAATGATCCAAAAGGATTTTTGGAGTAAATCAAGAGTCGCCGTGATCGGCGGCGGAAGCTTTGGAACCGTTCTCGCGCAGCTTGTCGCCAAGAATGCGCTTGAGGTGAGGATGTGGGTCCGCGACGAAGAGCAGGCTCGCATGATCAATGCGACCCGAACCAATCCTGATGCCATCAAAGACATCACACTGGCTTCGAACATCAAGGCCTGCAGCGATCCCGCCAAGGTTTTTGAGGGCGGAGTGCAAGCCGTGCTCTGGGCATTGCCATCCTCCGCCTGCCGTGAGCAGGCCCGAAATCTCGCTCATCTTTTTAACGGAGAAGAGATTCTCATTCACGCAACCAAGGGAATCGAAGAGGGGACTCTCAAGCGAATCTCCGAAGTCTTGCGCGAAGAAATCCCATGCCGCCGCATCGGAGTCATGAGTGGCCCCAATCTCGCTGTTGAGCTTGGCCACGGAGAGCCCGCCGCAACCGTGGTGGCCTCTGATTTTGACGAAGTGATTGAAGCCGGTAAAAGCCTTCTGCACAGCGAGCGCTTTCGCGTTTACACCGATCATGACGTGGTGGGAGTGGAGTGGGCAGGAACCCTCAAGAACATTCTCGCCATCGCCGCCGGCGCACTCGACGCCATGAAGCTCGGCTGGAACGCGCGCGCGCTTCTCATCACACGAGGCCTGGCCGAAATCGTAAGATTTGGAAAAGCCCTGGGCGCCCAGGAATCCACCTTCTTAGGCCTCGCAGGAGTCGGCGATCTTCTCGCCACCTGCAGCAGCCCCTTAAGCCGCAACTACCGCGTAGGATTCAAGCTCGCTCAAGGCGAGAAACTCGAAAAGGTCATCGAAGAGCTAGGAGCCGTCGCTGAAGGTGTTCGCACCGTAATCAGCGTTCGCGAGTTCGCCAACGAGCACGGCATTTCCATGCCAATCACCGAAGCCGTCTATCATCTGCTCCAAAGCGATGCCTCCGTCCAAGAAATCCTGCACCAGCTCATGACCCGCTAAAAAAGGTGGTCGCCTCCTTTTTGTAGCGCAGGCGCGGCAAAGTTCTCAGAGCGAGCTGACAGATCAGAAATCAGAAGAAAGATAAAGCCCTCGCTGCGACATCCTGTCGCATTCCCATTCGGCATCCTGCCTGGGAACGGCTCGGGTTTTATCTTTCTTCTGATTTCTGATCTGTCAGCTCA
>JBJMMA010000066.1:0-17133 GCA_045805065.1 Bdellovibrionia bacterium
ACAAAATATCCATACAAAACAAAATTCCCAAAAAAACAATTTACATAACCAAGCAAAAAAGATGGATGGAAAAAAATTTACCGTTGAATCATATGCTGAACTTCTATCTAAGATTCCGGGCAAGACTCCGGTGATCATGGGGACTCCAAAGGATTTTGAAAGTGTCGAACTTGTTCGATTGCTCGAGCAAAAGTGCGTGCCTGTGATCTCGGCCGTAGGCTCGTGGAATCTGAAAGAAGTAGCGCAAATTATTTCAGGAGCATGGCGCTATCTGGGTAATGATACGGGACTTGGGCACTTGGCAGAGGCTGTAGGGGTGCCAAGTTTTGTGGTCTTTGGCCCCACACGTGAGGATATGGGTTTTGGTCCTTGGCGTCCGGAGAGCCGCGCGATTGGAAAGAGTTTAGCTTGTCGCCCTTGTGGAAAAGATGGCAGGTATTGTTATCGGCTTGGACAGCGCTTCGCTTGTATGACGGGCCTTAAGGCTCAAGATGTGATCTTACAAGCACCTGAGTTGGCCGCTTTAGCTGAGAAGAAAGAGCTCAGTCGCTCGACATGACGAAAACCGTGATCGATGCTTCTTCAGAAAAGCGCACAGGATACCGCAAGTGGAGCTTGCTTGCCCGGCTCTATAGCGTTTTCATGCGGTCCTTTGTTCAGCGAGTATTGATTCCTCGGTTCGCAAGCTCAGAACGTGTCCGAGACGGTCGCAATCAATGGGCGTTCTTAAGTGAGCAGACTGGAATTAATCCAGCCGGTCTAAATCAATCTCAAAGCGAGGCTCACCGGATCTGGTGGCATGCCGCAAGCGTGGGTGAGCTTGAGATCCTTTGGCCGATCATGGTTCGAATTGCAGAAGAAGCCGCTCAAGAAAGAGAGCCTGGACAGGACTCGTCTAAGTCTGCTGTGGAGTTTGTCGTCACAATCCTAAGTGAGTCGGCTAAAGAGAGGCTTGAGAAGCTGAACACCGCATTGAGCAAGCTTGGGATGCCGGTTGTGTTTTCAGGGTACTGTCCCTGGGAAGGCGATTGGACTGCGGCATTGAGTGTGCTTGAGCCGGATCTTTTTATTACGTCAAAATACGAAGCGTGGCCTGAGCTTTGGATGGGACTTGAGGAGCGGCAGATTCCGCTTCTTATTGTAAGCGCTAAAGATCGTCGCTCACTCAGGCTTTGTCGCGGCATCTGTCGAGCTTTAGGGGCGGCTCTCCCTGACATGAGTTTATTTGCGGCAATTTCGGAAGATCTGCCCGGGTTAAAAAAGAATTTCCCTCAGGCCAGAGTTGAAATGGTTGGCGAGCCTCGCTGGGATCAGGTTTGGAATCGCGCTCAGGCTGGAAGTCCAAGGGCGAAAGAGCTTGCAGCGGCTATGCAGGAGCTCCCAAGACCTTGGGGTGTCTTGGGAAGCGCATGGAGCGAGGATGTGGGCCTGTGGAACGGGTATCTTCAAAAAGTCGCCCGTGCTCCGGCTTATTCTTCAGCTCATACCTCCGACCAAGCCTTAATAGATTCCCTGGGAAGCGTCCTGATTGTTCCGCATCGAATTGATTCAGAGCATGTTCAGGAGATTGAAGATGTTTTGAAAAAAGGGAACGTAGAATTTGTAAGGACATCTGATTTCAAGTCCGCTCAAGAGTTGAGAGAAGCCTTGAAGAGGCATTCTGCGGTCCGATGTTTAATTGTTAATGAAATGGGTTTTCTCTCTGAACTTTATTCGGTTGCTGACTGGGCTTATGTCGGAGGTGGGATCGGAAGACGTGGCGTTCACAGCACGATTGAGCCTGCTATTCATGGGATTCCAATCTCATGCGGCACTTACCGGGCCCATCAGTTTGTCGAGATTGCGGAACTGAGAAGCACGGGACAGATGACTCTGATCCGATCGGAAGCGGAATTGGAACATTGGGTGAATGGACTGAAGAGCGCTTCCCAAAATCGTGATCGATGGAGAGCTGAGGCAATGCGTCGACTTGGGGCGACGGAGAGGCTCTCGCAGCGAGTATTAGGAATGCTTCACTAGAACATGTTATTGTAATTCTACTTTGAATCAGGGATCGGAGAGAAAAACGTTATGGCAGCTGAAAACCAAAACAACCGGGATAGAGGACAGAACTCAGGCGTAAACGCTGATGGCGTTGGCACTACCGCTACATTGCGCCTGAGAATGAGCTCACATGATGCTCACTATGCAGGTGGCTTAGTAGACGGTGCCCGCATGCTGGGCCTTTTTGGTGATGTTGCAACCGAGCTTCTGATCAAGCTCGATGGCGACGAAGGTCTGTTCCGCGCCTATCAAAGCGTTGAGTTTCTCGCGCCTGTCTTTGCCGGTGACTATATCGAAGTATCAGGAAAAATTACTCGTGTCGGAAAGACTTCGCGCGACATGGAATTTGAAGCCCGTAAGGTGATTCAGCCGCTTCCTGTTGAAAAAGGGGGCTTGGCGGTTTCGTCAGCTGAAATATTGCGTGAGCCTATTACGGTCTGCAGGGCTCGAGGAACTTGCGTCACGCCGGCAGAGCTTCAGAGAAAGTGACCGGCCCGAAGAATTAAGAAGGATTAAACGGAACCAAAGGGAGCGGCAAGGATGCGCCTGCGGGATCATTACGATTGGATTGTGCTAGGAGATGACCCTGGAGCTTTGCTCAGTGCAAGCCTTGCAGCCAAGCTTGGCCTATCGGTCTTGATTCTGCCTCTCTATCCCGCACCAAGTGTGCGAATCACGGGTGGAGATGATCGTTCAGATAAAAGTGTGCTCGATCTTGAGACCAACGCGATTCCGGGGTTTGGCTCGGGAGGCCTTTGGGATGCCTGCCTGGTGGGTGCTGGAATGGCGCCACAGGAACAATCGCAGATATTGAAATCCGGCTCAAGCCCCCAGGTGCTCACTCCACGGCGTCGAGTTTTGCTGGATTCCGACCGGACTCGCTTTCTGAGCGAGGTGGCTCGAGAGTGGGGCGCTGACCTCGTTGAAAGTTGTGGTATCACAGATGCATTGAAGCATGCCGATCCATTTATCGAGAAGTTCTGGCTCGATCTTCCCGAGAGACTCACGCTTAAGGCGACACGGGCAGAGTTGGCAAAAAAGACCACACCCGATCAGAGTGACTCGCCTGAGTTTAAAAAGGCCGTTGCAGGTACTGACCTTGGAAAACTTGCGGACCAGCTTTCTCGCATCACCGGAAAAGAAAAAGGTTCCGTTAAAGATTGGTTTTCCACGAATACGGCCTTGGGGCAGTGGGAGGCAAGGAACTCGCAGTTCGACATGCTTGAGTTCTGTGAAGGTGTGCAAGCGGCAGTCGCCGACTCGCAGGGATCTTCAGAGACCGATCTTTTCTCTGTACTGCATCAGCTGGCACTTTCACGCACGACAGGGTCGTTTCTGGGAGGGATGAGTGCCTTCAGGGAGTATCTCCTCAGGCTTGCAAGGCGGAACGGAGCAGACATTCCTCCAAAAACTGATTGTCGACAGATCTTCATCCAAAATGGACGCTTTGCGGGAGTTCTGCCTTCAATCCGGGGCAGTATGATCAGCGGCACAGGCGGTATTCTGGGCGTTCCGCTGGAATACATTCAAGCCATGCTCACACAGAGTGGACGCGCCTGGGGCAAGGGTTTCAGAACCGCTCCTAGTCCGACGGGCTGGAAATTCACTCTGGCGCTGACGCTTCATCCTGAGGCGATCCCGCCCGGAATGGCTAGACGTGTGATCTGGCAGGAGAAGGGCGCGCCATTTATCGAGCTAGAACGGGTTCACCCATCTGAGTATGGGCAAAAAGATGGTAATCGAGTCATTCTTTTCCTTCGCACAGTGATGCCCATGACTGAGGAGAGCCTGTCGCCTTCTTATCAGCGACTCATCAGTGCAAGGTTATTGAGAAAAGCGGCTCAGATCTCGCCGTTTCTCGAGTACCACATCAGGAAGATCTATCCTGATTTCAGAACTGAAGGAACGCGGGAGCTTCATGAGGTTTTCGGATTCAAGGCTTTGACCGAAATTCCACCTCAGCTTCTGGTTTATTCAGGGAAGGGCATGGGCGCACAGTCTGGCGTTGAAGGATTGTTCTTGTCCTCAAGGGAATCTTTCCCTGCCATGGGCATGCATGGCGGCGCAATCTCTGCTCTGGAAGGGGTTGCCTGGGTTGCGCATCGCTCGGGGCTTGCTGGCCCTTTGCAGGCTTAGTTCTTAATTAGGCCTGAGTAAGGAAGAAGCGTTTGAGGCGAGCGATCTGTCAGTGACCGCGGAGGCTTTGTGGTCGGCGCAAGCGTGTGTCCGCCTAAGATTTTTTCATAGAGCGCAACGTAGGATCTGGCCATGTCCAAATGAGTCAGGCCGCGAAAGACTCGAGCGCGACAATCCTCCGGACGAAAGGACTTTTCACGAATGGCGTTCAGCAGGTCATTCGCATTCTGACTTAAATAACCCACGTCGGCTGTGACCAGCTCGGGAAGTGAGCCATAGGGGGTGCCAAAGACGGAGCATCCGCTTGCAAGAGCTTCAGTCATTGCAATGCCAAAGGGCTCATGCCAGCGAACTGGAAAAAGCAGGGCACGAGCTTTGCGAAGCACCTTCTTTTTTTCCTCATCATCGACCATGCCCAGATAGTGGACGCCTCGAAAGGCAGGAAGTTTTCTCTGGAGCCTCAGAGGCCATTCGCGGCTGCCCATGACATAGAGAGGGTATTTGGCTGCGCGAGCAAGCTCGATGGCGCCGGCAAGGTTCTTTACTTTCCAAGACGCCTTGGCGAGAAAAACTAAAAAGTCATCTCGCACTGGGTCACAAGGGTAATCGTTTGGGTTGATTCCATTATGAACAAAAACTGAAGCACCGTGGTTTTCAGCATGCTTCCGTGACAGAAAGACCGTGTTGGGAAGAAAGGTTTCGCCCGGCTGGCCATTTCCATGAATGGTAACCAGATACGGTTTTTTTGGAGGCTCATGAGGCGTAGCCTGCAAGTGAATCAAATCAACCGATGCGGGCAGTTTCCGCTCCCAGTGGCTTATCCCATCGATTTTCTGATGATGATCAGGGTCGATTTTGATCAGCTCTGCGCCATCGACATGACTGCCTGGGCGAGCGACAAGCGTGACCTGATGCCCAAGCTCAAGCAAGGCCTGCGCTAGCCAGAAAACGATTCGCTCGGTTCCTCCGTATTTGCCCGGAGGAATGATGGCATCGTGATAAAGGGCGATATGCATGGTGATGTTGCCTGTGGGCTGACTCAAGTGTACCATGAGCGCATCTATGATCCCACGCTATTCACGTCCGGAAATTTCGAGAATTTGGGAAGACCGTAATCGATACCTCACCTGGTTGAAAGTTGAGGTGGCAGTTTGCGAGGAACTGACCCGGGAAAAATATATTCCGGCGAAGGACTGGCGCGAGCTCAAGCGCAGTACAGACCAATTGATTCGTGATGGTGGAGTGGATCCGAAGCGGGTCGACCATTTTGAATCTATCACGCGTCATGATGTGATTGCGTTCACCACCGCTGTGGCCGAGCGTATTGGCCCGATTTCTCGTTATATCCACTTCGGACTGACATCATCGGATGTGGTCGATACGGCTCTTTCTCTTATGATTCAGGAAGCGGGAAAAATCCTTCGCCAGGATATTGTCGAGCTTCTTGAGACTTTGGAAAAGCAGGCCAAGAAGTATCGGGATCTTCCAACCATTGGTCGCTCTCATGGAATTTTTGCGGAGCCTACAAGTTTCGGTCTGAAGTTCCTAGGATGGTACGCGGAGTGGGAGCGAAATTTGGAACGTCTTGATGAGGCTCTGGAGCGCTGCCGTTATGGAAAGCTCTCAGGTGCTGTGGGCGTAAACCCTCATTGGGGACCGCGTTTTGAACAGAGAGTGCTCGCAAGACTCGGACTGAATCGTGAGCCTGTCAGTACACAGGTGATTCCTCGAGATCGGCACGCAGAATTCTTAAGTGTTCTCGCCGAATGCGGATCCTCATTGGAACGCATCGCTGTGGAACTCAGACATCTTCAACGCACGGAAGTAGGAGAAGTCTTAGAGAGCTTTCAAAAGGGGCAAAAAGGCTCAAGCGCCATGCCTCATAAGCGAAATCCAATTTCGTCTGAAAATCTCACCGGCGCAGCAAGGCTTCTGAGAGCTTACGCGCAGACGGGGCTTGAGAACGTTGCCCTTTGGCATGAGCGAGATATCAGTCATTCGTCCGTTGAGCGGATCTCGTTTCCAGATGCGACGATCCTATTGGATTATGCTCTGGCGCGGATGAATCGCATTTTGGATGGACTTACTGTTCGCGAAGAAAACGTGAAAGCCAATCTGGAGAAAGCGGGACTGACTGTCTTTTCGGGGCACTTCCTGCTTGCATTGGTTAAGGAAGGCGCGACTCGCGAGGATGCCTATGCTTGGGTCCAGAGCTGTGCTCTGGCAAGTTTTGAGGGGCAGGGAGATTTCATTGAGCTGCTCGAGAAGCACGAAGAAATTCGCAGCTATCTTACCCCCGCGCGGATTCGTCAGCTGGGATCCATGAAGTTCCAGCTCCGCCACGTGAAAGAGATCTATGCCTCCGTGCTAGGTGGTTCCAAGAAAAAGCGTCGTAAATCAGTGTGAGCGGATTTGCTCGCACCCGTTGCTTTGCGATACACTTATCCTATGGAAATTTTTCGCAGGGGAATCAGAAGTCAGCTGGGTCAGGCCACGACCGAGTACATTCTGGTTCTTGCGATGGTGGTCTCAGTTTTTTTGCTGGTCTTCAAGGGCGTGCTGTTTCCGAAGCTTCAACAGCTGCAAACGCAACTCTCGAAAAGAATCGAGTCGATGTATTCAGGCGACAATCTGCATCAGCTGAATTTTAAGATTTCCGGCCCGAAGAAATAGCTAGTCGGGGAGTTTGAAGGGGGAACAAACGGACTGGCTAGCCTCAGGGATTTTTGGGGGGTAGGGGGGTTGAGCCGCTAGCCAGTCCGTTTGTTGCCTGATAGTAAAGCAACGCTCGTGCCATTCCTTATTAAAACAATACAGAATACAAAACTCAAACAATTCAATGAGTTGCTGTCTTTCACTGAAGTCATTTCAGACGTTTTGTCTGTCTAAATTTTGGACAGGTGAGGCTAGATTTTTCAGGAAAATGACACTCTGCAAAATAAGTAGACACCCTTCTCTTGACTTGTTATAACGCGCCGCATCTTACTCGGAATTCTTTCCTGATGAAAGAGAGGGCGTAATGGAACGATCTAACTCGGTGTTCATGGTCAAGCCATGGACTGCAGCAATGACAGCAGGACTTTTGGCCTCGATCACCTGGCTTCCCCAGGCGGCTCGCGGCGAATTAGTCTATGAAGACAATCCAGCGGCATCAGCGGCGGCACCAGCGGATGCTGGTCGTGTTGAAGAGCGTGGAGTTTTAAGACAAGCCCTCGGTACTGCCGAGCGCGCACGCGATACCCGTCAAGCGGCTCAATATGCAGCACCAGTACAGCCTCAGGCTGTTGCGGTGCAGGCACCTGCTCCGGTCACTGTGGTTTCGCAACCCCAGGTGATTGCAGCCCCTCAAGCAGCGGTTGTTGCTGAGGCTGCACCTGAGCAGTATGCAGCGCCAGCTCGCCAAGGTGACTCAGTGGAAGATATTCGCCACATGAACAAATCGGAGCTGATGCGCCGTGAACGTGTCCGCGCAGAGCTTCGCAACGAAGATGCGCTTCAAGAGCGCTTAGAAGAGCTTCGACTGCGCGACGAGAAGCGCCGCACGGATCAAATCTTAGGTGTTTCAGGTGCAACCGGCGCTACTGGCGCTGAAGGCTCCGGCGTCAATATGCCAGCTCCGCTTTACGGCGGAGTTCAAGAGCAGGCCGTAAGTGCTCCTGTGACGGATCGTCCAGGTGAAGCACCCCGCTCTCCTCAAATGGTTGCTCCAGCTCAAGCTGTGGCAGCTCCGAGCGGTGGCGTTCAGCTTGCCGGAATCTCCTCCGTCAATGCGGCAGATCAATCGGCATATCCATCTGCGATGACTGCATCCGTGGACCTCGATAAGCCAAAAGACAAATCTACTTTCTATGTCAGCCCGCGTGCGGGTTTGGGCGGGATGTCCAGTCCTGATGGCTACGAGGTGAATCCACGATTTGCCGGTGGAGTCGCTGTCGGTGTTGCAACTTCGGAGTATCTCAGCTTCGAATTGGGTTATACCTATGCGGAATATGGAGTTGGCATTGGCAGCAATAATCCATATGTGCAGCAGTATCTGATGTACCAAGCGCAATATGGAAATAGCCAGAACCTCAATACGCTCGCGATGAAGCAAAACGTCATTGATGCCGGAATCAAGCTGCATCTTTTGGAGAGTGCCTCACGAGTGCGCCCTTTCCTGGGTGGCGGTGCGGGTTGGTCAAAGAGCTTTATCAACTACGATCAGAAGATCCTGAGCGCGATGAAGCAAAACCCTTATCTGGCTAATTCGCCAGCCGTCAGCGACTATGAGGTGACGTCCTATCTTGGATACATTTCCACAGGTGTTGATGTGAAGATGACTCAGAATGTCAGCCTGGATATTATGGCGAGATATTATGCAGTGCTTTCTTCAAACGAAAGCAGCAACATGAACAACTACATGTTCTTTAATCCAGGATATGCTGGCCAATCTCAAGAAAAGCAGGTTGTCGGCGGGTCCATGAGCACGAAGAGCTTCTTCACCATCATGGGTGGAGTAACCTTCGCGTTCTGATTCGTTAGCATAACTAGTCGAGTTAGATAGATCGCGTCATTTCGTCCTACTACGCCAAAGGGGATGCTCCATCAACAGGGCATCCCCTTTCTATTTGTTCAGCTGAAAAAGAGGAGTATGATTTGTCCAAGGCTGGGACGATATATGACTACTCAAAACGCAAACTCTTCGGCTTTTAAACTGTCTGCTTTTAATTTGGTCGATATGACCGCTCAAATGGGCGGCGCAAAAATCTGGACGCTGGTTTTTGATACTCCCGGCGAAAAAGTAAATAAGCTCTCCAAAGCGGCAATTCAGGAATTTGAGCCGCTTCTTGATCGGCTGGAGCAAATGGGCAAACAGGGACAAATTGAAGCCCTTGCTCTGGTTTCAGGCAAGCCTGGAAATTTCATTGCTGGCGCCGATATCAACATGTTTGAGGAAGCAAAAACTGCTGAAGAGGCAGAAGCCCTCTCCCGCACCGGCCAAAAACTTTTTGATCGCTGGGAAGATCTTCCGTTTCCAACGATTGCAGTGATTGATGGAGCAGCACTCGGCGGCGGCTGTGAGTTGTCTCTCGCCTGTCGTGCGATTGTCATGTCCGATAGCCCACAGACCAAGGTCGGTCTTCCTGAGACGATGCTTGGGATCATTCCGGGTACGGGCGGATGCATTCGCCTTCCTGCAAAGGTCGGTCTGGCCACTGCTCTGGACATGATTTTGACCGGAAAGAATCTGAACGGTGAAAGAGCCTATAAAGCAGGTCTTGCTGAAGCGGTGATTCCGCGCCAGAACTTCCAGGAATCCGCACTTCGGTGGATCAAGACGAATCTCTCTCGTCTTCGCTCAGGAGAGAGGATTGCGAAGGAACCCAAGCTCGGTGGCTCCGGCGGCATGATGGGCGCAGCTATGGAAAAGACCCCAATGGGTCGCGCTTTGATCTTCTCTCAAGCCAAAAAAGGCGTGATGTCCAAGACCAAAGGTAAATATCCTGCTCCGCTTGAAGCCATTGCGGTCATGCAGGAAACGGGAACTCACTATGGTTCGCATTTTCGTGGAAAAGACCGCGACCGTGCGATGGCCCGCGAATCAAAAGGCTTCGGAAGGCTTGCTGTGACGGATGTCTCGCGCAATCTGGTTCGCATTTTCTTCATGACTGAAGGCGTGAAGAAGTCCAAAGGGCTTGCAGCTGGAAAATCTGCCAATGCGCATTCGGTCAAGCACGCAGCAGTGCTGGGTGCAGGTGTGATGGGCGGAGGGATTGCTCAGCTTTACGCTGAAAAGAACATCCCCGCGCGCATGAAGGATATCACTACTCAGGCCCTTGCGCTTGGGATGCAGTCGGCTTCGTCAATTTTCAAAAAACAGGTTCAAAGGCGCCGAATCAACAAGCGTCAGTACATGCAGAAGATGACCTTGATCAGCCCAGTGCTGGATTATTCCGGCTTTAAAACGACGGATGTCGTGGTTGAGGCAGTCGTTGAAAACCTGGATGTAAAGAAGAAGGTCATCGCAGAGCTTGAGGGGTATGTAAAAGATGATTGCATCATCGCTTCCAACACTTCCTCGCTCTCCATCACCAAGATGCAAGACGCTCTGAAAAAACCTGAGCGTTTTGTCGGAATGCACTTCTTTAATCCGGTGAGCAAGATGCCACTGATTGAAGTCATTCGTGGCGATAAGACTTCGGATGAAGCCGTGAGCACGATTTTTCAATTCAGTAAGCAGCTTGGAAAAACGCCTATTGTCGTGAAGGACGCTCCGGGCTTTCTTGTAAATCGTTTGCTGGCCCCCTACCTGAACGAAGCATCCTACATGCTGGGTGAGGGAGTTTCGATTGAAGATCTGGATCGTGCGATGCTTGCGTTTGGTATGCCGATGGGTCCAGTGGAGCTGATCGATGAAGTGGGTATCGACGTGGGCGCAAAGGTCGCTCATATCCTGAACGATGCCTTTGGTGCTCGCATGGATCCTTCTCCGCTGAACGACAAGCTTGTCTCGGCAGGCTATCTCGGAAAGAAAAACAGCAAGGGCTTCTACCAATATCAAAATGGCAAGAAGGGCGAGATCACTTCGAATATCTATGAGCTTTTGGGTGTGAAGCCTCAAAACGGCAAGGTTTCTGACGAGGAAATTGTCGAGCGCTGCGTGCTTCCGATGATCAATGAGGCGACTCGTTGCTTGGATGAGCAAGTGGTCGCGTCGCCTGAAGAAGTCGATCTTGGAATGATCATGGGCACAGGTTTTCCTCCGTTTCGTGGCGGATTGATGCGCTATGCGGATGAGCTGGGTGCGCAAAACATTGTGGATCGTCTGCGGAAGTATGCTGAGAAGTATGGCGCTCGTTTTGAGCCGGCGCCGGGCTTGATTGCTCGCGCGCAAGCGAAGAAGAGCTTTTACTAAGATGAGCGATTTCGCATTTTTCAGGCACCTCTGGTCCAGCCCGTGGACGGGCTGGATCGGTGTCCGTTATTTGAAATCAAAGAAGAACTCGCGCTTTCTGAGTTTTATTACCATTCTCTCCGTTCTGGGCGTCGGGCTTGGTGTTGCTTCCATGATCGTCGTGCTTTCTGTCATGGATGGTTTTGAGGCCGAGCTTAAAAAACGTCTCATGGGAACGGATCTTCATATTCTGATTACCCCAACCACTCTTGTATCGGGATTTGAGGGGGGGATGGTACCCGATGATTCGCTGGATCTGGAGCGTATAAGATCTGGTATTTCTGATCGAGCGCAAATCGATACGATGTATCCGGTTTTATCGACTGAAGCGATTTTAAAAGCTGGACGAAAAGTCACGGGAGTCATCTTCAAGGGTGTTCCGGGGGATCGCCTGGACAAAGTCCAGCAGCTTGTTGTTGAGCGAGCTAAGCCCGAAAGCTTTCGGGACGGGGGATCTGATTCGCAGGTAAAACTTCCGGGAGTTCTTGTCGGGCAGGAGCTTGCGTATGAGATGGGGCTCATTGCTGGCGATCATGTGACCCTGATCTCTCCGACGGAGACTGAAGGACCCATGAGCTCGGTTCCTCGGCTCAAGCGCTTTGTGGTGGAGGGGATCTATCATTCAGGGCTTCCTGATCAGGAACTCCACACGATCTTTGCGACCGATGGGGCCGTGAGTTCTTTTCTTCGCCGAGCGAAGATCGTTTCTCAATGGGAAGTCACGGTCAAAGATTTTGATCAGGCACCGTTAGTTGCGGATGAAATCAGAAAGCAGAATCCACAGTTCAAGGTTCAGGACTGGATCCAGCTCAATTCCAATCTGTTCTGGTCGCTCAAGCTTGAGCGGGTCTCAATGTTCGTGATCCTGGCTTTCATTGTGATTGTCGCTTCCTTCAATATCGTGACGACTCTGACGCTGATGGTTCTTGAGAAGAAGCGAGAGATCTCGATTTTACGTGCGATGGGAGCTCGCGAAGGGGCGGTTGCTGCCATCTTCTTGTCTGAAGGGCTTCTGATCGGAGGGCTAGGCATCGCGGGCGGTATGGCGCTCGGATTTGGTGTTTGCGTGATTCTCAGGAAGTATGAATTTATCCAGCTTCCGGATGTTTTTTACGATCGGACCCTTCCCGTTACGTTTGATGCTCGTTACTATATTGGCGTAGGTCTTTGTGCGCTTATTATTGTTCTCGTGGCATGTCTTTATCCAAGTCGACGTGCGGCGCGACTGGAACCATTGGAGGGAATCCGCTTTGGCTAATCAGAACCTGGTAAAATCGATTTCGATGTTGAGCCTGAGTCTAAGTCTAAGCTTGATGCTGGGCTTATCCGCCAATGCCGATCAGTCAGGAGCTACGGTTAGAAATGCCGTTCCTGGACCTCTGGCACTCCGTGCTCCTGCATCTCAGCCTAGCGCTACTTCAAGCGTGATTCGCTCAAAGACTTACGAAGCAGGGTCCAATCGCACAAAGCCTCTGTTTGACATGGTTCGTGAGGAAAAAACGGACGGTGATCAAACCACAATCATCGAGAGCTATACTGATCTCCAGGGAAATGAAGTATTTCGCGGTGAAACAAAGCTTCAAGGCGGAAAAATCGCAAGCTACGATCTTCAGCAGAAACAGCTGCACGAATCGGCCAAGATTCTGGTCAAAGACGGCAAGATCTTTTTCGAATACACGAACCGCGATGGAAAAGTGAAAAAGGACGAAGAGAAGTGGCACGATAACTTTGTCCTCGGCGCAACCTTGTTACGATACATCAGGGCCCATTCGGATGATCTGATGGCGGGAAGAGATATTGATATGCGCTTTGGCGTTCCGGATCGTTGCGAGACCGTAGGTTTCAAAATCTTTAAAGAAGAAGAGAAGAAGATCGATGGACGCGATGTGATCATCGCTAAGATGAAGCCTACGAGTGTCATCATTGCAGCACTGGTGAAACCGCTTTATTTTTATATCGATAAAGCGAGCGGCAAGTTGCTTGAATTTCGCGGGCGCGTTCTTCCAAAACAAAAGGATGGCGATCGGTTCAAGGATCTGGACGCTGAGACTGTTTATTCTTACTGAAAATCAGACTTGAGCTGTTTTCCGGCAGAGATGAATCCAGCGCCAGACAAGGCACGCTGCGACCGCAGTAAGTCCCAGGGCTAGTCCTGTCCATAAACCGGTCAGGCCTCGTCCGTAAGAGAAGCAAAGCGCTATGCCGATGGGGATTCCAATTCCCCAATGGCCCAAAAGATTGGCGATCATCGAGGTTTTGGTATCCGCCAGGCCTCGCAGGGCGCCAGACGCGACGACTTGAGCGCCGTCAGAAAGCTGAAATAGCGCGGCAATCAGGAGAATGTTCATAGCCATCGCATGGACGCTGGGGTTGGTCGTGTAAAGTTCAATAAGTCGTGTTGAAAAAAGAAGGAGGCAAAGACTGGAGATCGCCATGAATCCCACTCCCATTGCCAGGCCTTTCCAACCCACTTTTGCCGCAGCGCTTTTATCTCCGCGGCCCATTTCTCTGCCTACCAGGACGGCCGTAGCTGAGCTGATTCCAAGCGGGACCATGAAAGTCATGCTGGCGATGTTCAGAACGATCTGGTGCGCAGCCAGGGCTTCCGACGCAAGGCGTGCGGCGAGAGTCGTGGAGAAGGCGAATCCACCGACTTCAAAGGTCATTTGAAGGGCTGAAGGGATTCCCAGTTTGAGAAGTTTTCTCATGGATTCGCGGTCGAAGGGGATGCCGTATTTTTCGAAGTGATGGTCTTTGCGGCGATCGTACAAGTAATGAACGCCAAACATCGCGGCAACCATAAAGACGCGCGCGATCAAGGTTGCGTAGGCCGATCCAGTGGCGCCCATCGCCGGAAATCCGGCATGTCCAAGGACAAGCACCCAGTTTGCCAGGGCATTCATGACATTCGACAGGATAAGAATTACGGCAGCGGGACGAGCAATGCCTTGGGCTTGGAGGAACTGCCTGCTGGATGCAAAAAGATAAACGGGGATGAGGCTCAATGAGAGGATAAAAAGATAGTCCCGACTCGGCGCAATCACCTCAGGGTTGATCCCAAACCATTCCAGATGGTGGGAGACATAGAGCAGCGCCAAAGTCATCGGGGCGCCGAGGATCCAGCTCACCCAAAAGCCCTGTGCCCAGGAGAGGTGGGCGTCATGCTTTTTTCCGGCCCCATAAGCATGAGCCACCAGGTAATCAAGCCCGGTTAAAAGCCCCATCCCAAAAATCATGAACCAGGAAAAAATGGAGGTTCCCACTCCCACTGCTCCCAGCGCAGCCGGGCTGACGCGTCCCACGCAGATCAGATCGACCAAACCCATGGTCATGATACCGAGATAAGAAATGATGACGGGCAGTGCGAGCTCAAACATGATGTTTTCGCAGCATATCGAACATGACGCCTAACATCTAGATGAACTTCTGACCTAACAGTCCGGGCGAGAAAAGTGTGCGTCGCGGAGGGCTGCTCGCCCGGGTTTTGCAAAGTCCCCCCTCGAACCGAACAGGCAGAGGCTTCAAGACAATGAAAACTTTTCAAAACAAAATTTTGAATCCAGTTTTAGGTTGGGTGGCGATTTCCGCGCTCGTATCGGGCTGCGATCTGACATCGTTAAGGTCTTCATTGTCGGGTGACTCGTCGCGCTCAACGACTTCTTCTGCAACCAACACGACACCCACGCTTCCTTCTTTCGGAGCGGGAAGTGAGGCGTACGGGGGTGGTGGTAGCTACGGCGCCGGTACTGGAACCGATACCGGTTACGGTAAGAAAAAGGGCGATAGTTACGGCTCGGGATACGGAAGTGGAGCTGAGTTCGGTGGGCACTCTTCCAAGAAACAATCTCAGCAAAAAACATCGTGGTCTGATTCGAGTCCTTCTGATTCTTATCCTTCTTATCCGGACCATCATTCGTATCCGTCTTGGGGAGACGATGACGGATGGCCAAATCAAGGCCCGCTGCCGCCCTATTCTGGAACAGGGAATTCGGGACATGGTCATTCTGGCGACGGCTACGGAACCACGCCTTACTCGCGTACAAATGCGCGGAATGGTACTCACGCTGCGGCAGCAGCAGCTGCGACGTCGACTTCAGCTGCAGCCTCAGCTTCTTCGGGGAGCTCTGAAGCGACTTCGAGTGCAAGGCATCAATCCATTGGCGAATCGTGCTCTGGCGCTCAGGGGCCTAAAGGGATTTGTCTGGCAGTGAAATACGTTTCCTATGTGGACGGCTATGGAGATGATGTCGAGTCACAAAAGGATGCGGTTCGCGATATCGAATATGCCAACCAGATCTGGCGTGATTGCGGGATCCAATTCCAATTGGAAGAGTACCAGAACGTTCAGCCTCAAAACTTCGATTTAAGATACCGCACTCGTAACTACGAGGAGCTCAATCAGATTCGGGGTACTTTTTCTGACCAGGACAAGCTTCTGGTTGTCGCTACGGGAAAATGGGATCGCTCGGGAAGCTTGGGAAATAGCTGGGCTAACGCTTGGACGAATCTTCCAGGTGAGCGGACCTATGGCGTCGTCTTGGAAAGAACCGTCACGAGCTATCCACAAATTCTGGCCCATGAGCTTGGCCATTATCTGAGCCTGGATCATAAAAACGACGTGAATTCGCTGATGAATCCTATAGTTGCCCGTCAATCGGTGGAGCTCACCCGCCAGGAATGTAAGGCTGCAAGGTGGGCAGCTCAGAGCTACTGGCGCGAAATGATGAGATAAATAAGAGCTGGCGCTTTACCTGACTCCGATGGTATCTCTGTCTTACAGTGAATTGGGAAGATTTGAAGTTATCGCCGGAGACGTTGGAGTTCGTTCATAAAGCAGGTTACGCAGAGCCGACACCTGTTCAAGCAGGCGCCATACCTGTTGCCATGGAAGGAAAGGATGTCATTGCCTCAGCCCAAACGGGCACAGGCAAGACGGCAAGCTTTGTCCTTCCAATGGTGGAAAGGTTTGTGGGCAAGATAGGGACCTATGGTTTGATCCTTGCGCCGACCCGTGAAATCGCTCAGCAGATTCAGGCATCGTTTGAACTCTTTGGCGCACCTCGCGGCGTACGCTCCATCGTTCTGATTGGCGGCATCGATATGAAAATCGATGAGGCGGCCATCCAGTCCTATCCTCAGGTCATCGTCGCAACACCTGGCCGTCTTTGCGATCACTTGGATCGCGGAAACATCTGGCTTGAGTTCATTCAGATGGTAGTTTTGGACGAAGCAGACCGCATGCTGGATATGGGCTTTACGGATCAGCTCAATCGGATCATGCAGGATGTTCCAGCGAACCGTCAGACGCTGCTTTTCTCGGCGACTTTCACCGCGCCAGTGGAAAAGCTTGCGCGCAAGATTCTTCAAGACCCTGTTCGAATTTCGATTGGTAAGCCCCAGTCGACAGCTACAAATATCGAACAATCCATTCGCTGGATGAGCGAGAGCGAAAAGAATCGCGAGCTCAGAAAGATTATTCAGGAAGAAAAAGGAAGCATCATCGTCTTTACGCGCTCAAAACAAGGCGCGACCAACGTCTGGCGCTCTTTGCATAGCAGCGGCGTTTACGATGCGACTTATATTCATTCGGATCGCCTGCAATCGCATCGCGAGCAGGCCCTGGCCGAATTCAAGGAAGGCAAATATCGGATCCTGATCGCAACGGACGTTGCTGCTCGCGGAATCCACGTGGACGCAGTGGCGCATGTCGTGAATTTTGATCTGCCTATTGAGCCGGAAGATTACGTTCATCGTATTGGGCGAACGGGCCGCGCAGGCGCGACAGGTAAAGCCACCACTTTCGTGACTCCTCGCGATCGCGGAATTCTGAAGCAGATTGAGAAGCTGATTGGCTTCCGGTTGGGAAATGCAGCTCCAGCGGGACAGGAGAGTGCTCCTGCAGCTCCAGAGTCTCTGGCCGCTCCATCTCAGGGTGTGGCACCTGTTATCACTCCGGTAGCTGCTTTGCCTGTTGCATTGCCTGCCGATTTTCTTTTTTTGTTTTTTTATGTAATTTGTGT
>JBJMMA010000067.1:0-2623 GCA_045805065.1 Bdellovibrionia bacterium
GCAAGAGAGAGTGAGAGAAAAAAGGGGCGGCCGATATCGGCCGCCCCTTTTTTCTCTCACTCTCTCTTGCAAGCCTTAGCGCTTACTCCGCCTCTGCAAGCATCCTGACCACTGAGCCCAGCGGGAAAGTGATCGAAAACGTAACCATCGCAAAATCAGCCACGGCGAAAATCGCGGATCGCAATCTCACGCTTCAAACCGTAGGTGCAGGCATTCGCGCCAAAAAAGTGGCCGTCGTGAACGTGAAAGTCTACGTCACTCAACTCATGCTCTCGGACAGTGCTCACTATGTAAGAACGGACGCAGGAGCGCTCGACTCCGCTTCAACCTCCCCTTCTTCCGCATTGAAGCTCGACTTTCTTCGCGCGGTCGATGCGCAGACCGTGCAGCTCGCCTTCCGCGACTCCCTGGTGGCAAATCAGGTTGACCTGAACGACACGGGCATCAAGGCATTCCTCGATGCGGTCTCTGCGGGCGGAGATGCCGCTCAAGGAAAAGCGCTGACCATTGTTCTTGAACATCTTCCTACCGGACAAGAAGCCGTCACCTATGAAGACAACGCTGGCAAAGCCACAACGGTAGTCGGTGGACAAGGCCTGATCCGGAAAATTCTCTCGATCTGGCTTGGAAAACCAGCCGACTCCGGACTCAATAATCTGAAAAAATCCTTGATCGAGGGGAACTAAGCCTATGGGTCGCCTCACTGCTGGTTTGGCGTTAGGCATACTTTGTCTGAGCGCATCGTCTTGCGATTTTATCGACGCCATGTCGGCGACCAAGACGATGCCTCAGAAGATTGACGAGACCAATGATCAGGTCACTCAGACCAATCGCAAGATCGACACCACCAATACCACCATGGTTGGAATGAAAATCGATCTTGAGGCCATGACGAGCATCATGGAAGCGATGAATGGTGCGCTTGGGCTCATGCATGATTCGCTCAAAGAAATGCACTCCTCTCTCGAGTCGATGCAAAAGACGATGGAAGAGATGAGACAAGCCACAAGCGACATGCGCACTTCAACGGCCGCAATGAACGACAAGATGAACGAGACCATCCATGCGATTGCGGAAACCAATCGCAAAATGGAGAAAGTCAACTCAGCCATTCACAAGCAGACTCTCGTTGTTGCGCTCACTGAAATGATGAAGTCTGAGAACACGCAGTATCTGTTTCCTCCCACAGGGATGATGCCTGCGGGTCAGACCTTTGCGGATGAAGCGACATCCGATGAGGTCGTTCAACTCGTCTATGTGACTCTCAAAGACATCGATGAAGTTCAGCCTCAAACCACACTGTCTGCCAAAGAGGCCGAAGATCTGGACCATAAGAAGCTCAGCAAGTTCACCTCTCTTGAAGTGATTGCGGGTTTGATGAGCCAGGAGAGCGTTGAAGAAGCGGTCAGACACGAGATCAAGGGCGGCGGTCGCTATGATACGACCGTTTACAAGCTTTTGATGCTGAGGACCTTACTCGTTAAAAGCATCCTGATTGAAGAAGATCTTTTCTCAGTGAAGCTCGATGATCTGGGCAAGATCCAGGAAGCAATCAAGCGAATTTCAGAGCTCGATTGGATTGCGCGACTTCCCTTTGCTGATCAGATCGGCGTGAAGACTCGCGGAATGCTCAACTCAGACAATAATGTAGAAGAGAAGCTGGATCCGAAGATGACGGTATCGATGTGGAATCGTTTGGCGCTGGCTTTGAAAAGTGAACTTGATCCAGCAAAGGTCGGAAACTCAGAAGAGGCGCAGGCTCGAGTCGCTCAGTTCAAAGCAACCGTTAAATCTTACCAGGATTACTGGAGCGGTCACTAAGAGACTGAAACGACCCGAGAGCGCAAAGAGCGGAAAATTGGCTTACTTGCCTTCGTAGTTTTTCTTTACGAAGTCCCAGTTTGCCAAGTTCCAGAACGCTTCGACGAACTTAGGACGAGCGTTGCGGTAGTCGATGTAATAGGCATGCTCCCAAACGTCGAGAGTCATGATCGGGGTCTTGCCGTGACGGATCGGATTGTCAGCGTTTCCACACTGCATGATCGACAGCTTTCCTGCCTGGTCTTTGCAGAGCCATGCCCAGCCGGATCCGAAAAGCGTGATGCCTGCTTTTGAGAACTGTTCCTTGAATTGATCGAGGCCGCCGAAGTCGCGAGTGATCGCGTCCTTGATCGAGCCGTCAAAGCCGGTGTTTGCTGGACCCTTGTTCGTCGGGCGCAAGCAGTTCCAGAAAAAAGTGTGGTTCCAGACTTGAGCGCCGTTGTTGAAGATCGGGCCTTCGGCCTTCTTGATGATATCTTCAAGAGAAGCGTTTTCGTAAGGGGTGCCTGGGGTCAGCTCATTGAGCTTGTCCACGTACGCCTTATGATGCTTACCGTAGTGGTACTCGAGCGTCTCCTTCGACATGTGAGGAGCTAATGCGTCCATTTCAAACGGAAGTTTTGGAAGTTCGTGTTTCATATATGGGCAGCCTATAGCAATTTCCAGGCTGTGGCGAGCGTTTCTGTATGGTGCGCTGAGTAAACACAATCTATAATCAGAGCTGTGAAACGCTTCAAAATCCTCAGAGCATCCCTTCTATTCTGGCTCTTTGCGCTTGCCATAAACGCGATGGCCGCACCTA
>JBJMMA010000068.1:0-27791 GCA_045805065.1 Bdellovibrionia bacterium
AGGTTCATCATACTGAAGGCCAAAGAGCTGGCCTTGGGTCTGAAGGGCCATATAAAGCGGCTCATCCCCTTTATGGAGGGCGATCTTGGGTGCGCTAGAAAGCTTCTCCCGGACTGGGCGCGCGGCGCCGACATGATCCAAATGTCCATGAGTATGAAGGAGATAGCGAATTTCGATCGGAGCCCCACTTGGGGTCTTGGCCTGGGAAACTGCCTTGAGAATGGTCTCGGCCTCATCACCTGGATCGACCAAAAGCCCGTGGCCGGTCTTTGGGCACACGATCAGCCGGCAATTGCACTGGAAAGGTCCTACGACCAAGTTTTTCTCGAGATACATTGATATGACTCTATAGCCCAAAACGCAGTCGAAGTCTGAAAATTTACTTGAATTTGACGCACGGCCGATATCTATAGCCGCTAGGCATTGTTCGTAAGATTTGAAGTGGGGTTTAGGGTATGAGAATTCGTTCTATTTCGGCCTCTTTGGTCCTCGTTTCGTTGGTTGTTCTAGCCGCAGGTTGCGGAGAGGCAGTCAAGCCACCTGCTGACACTCCAATCATCCGAAAAAGCACTCAAACTTTGGTCAGCACCAACAAGTGCTCTGCCACTTCCACCGAGTGCACCGGCCAAGCCGTTGAAGTCGTCATGACTTTGGACAAGACTCGCATCTTAGGCCGCGAGTTCATGTACAATCTCGACCTTCAGTACTCTTCCCAATTTGATGAAGGTTACAACCTCTACACTCAGAGCGAAGTGATTGGAAACACGCCAGTCGTTTTCCGAATCATGGGCAACACGCTGGAACTCGTCACCGACAACAAGCTGAAATTCCCAAGCGACAATAATCATCCGGAAGACATCATCGGCCGCTTCAGAATCTTGAGTCAGACAGACTCAACCCTCACCGTGTCCGGATTGAACTCGGCTCCTTATCTTGCGACTCAAATGGCCGCGGCCTCTGGCAGCGAGAGCGATAGCGACGAAAAGGCAGCCAAGCCTTCGATCACGTATCTGGATCATTGGATTCGCAGCTTTGAGTTTGATCCGAACGGAAACTATCTCCTCCAGGAAACCTCGCTCAAGCTCAGCGATGGCAAGACGATTGTCGAGTTTATGGAATCGATCTACCCACGCGAGACGCTGAAGCCCGGCGCAAACTTCGAGAAATTTGAAATGGATCCGGAAGATCCAGTGGGCGCAGCCGAAGGAACTGTCGCGCGTTTCCGCTTCCTTCCAGCCGACACCATCACTCTTCACGACAAGACCAGCGAGAAGAAACTCGCCTTCGCCGAGCACTATGACATCTCCGGCGCTGATACGACCATCGATTGGTATGTCACTCCGAACATCCCTGACGAATACATCGCGCCAGTCAAGCAAGCTGTCGAAGGCTGGAATCGCTACTTCGTGAAGATGAAGGGCATTGAGCGCCCTGTGATGCGCTTCATGGGAAAACTCCCAGCCAACATCCACATCGGCGATCCACGCTACAACGTGATCAACTGGGATAGCCGACTCATCGCCGGCGCAGCTTACGAAAGTCAGGCTGCAGACCCTGAGACCGGCCGCCAAAGCCACAGCGTGATCTATATGCCAGCAGCATGGCTGAAGATCGGCACCGATTACTGGGCCAAGGGAATTGGATCAGACACGCAGTCTGGACCAGCTCCTGCGCCAGGTGCAGGCGTTCGCGCTTCCCGCAATGTGCGTTGCTCTCGCGATCTTGCGGATGCAGCAAGACTTCTCGCTTCCGGACGGGTTCTTGAAGATGATCTCAAGAACTTCGGCGTTGAGCTTCTCAAGCAAACCCTCTTCCACGAAGTGGGTCACGCCCTGGGATTCGCCCACAACTTCAAGGGCTCACTCTCTTATGATCCAGCTGATTCCAAGTCGATGTTCTCGACCTCGATCATGGATTACAACGATTATGAAATCGAGCGCGGTGCCTTCTTTGACGTCAACTCAGAAGACGGACCTCTGCTCGAATATGATCGCCAGCTCATGAGCGCTCTTTACAACAAGGGACAAGACATCTCCGCCAAGGACGTTGTCCTTCCTGCTTGTAACGATGCGGAAGCCGATAACGAAGACAAGGGAGTTGACCCTCTCTGCATTCGTTACGACATCGAGAAAGATCCAACCGCATCGATTGCCATGGCAATTCATCGCGTTGAAGACGCTCAGGTCGATTCACGCAATGTCTCGCTTTCTCAGGCTCTGAGCAGAATCGCAGCGCTGACTCTCTCAGACGAGAAGCTTCAGTCTGCAAAGAAGAAAGAAGACGTTCAAGCTCTCACCAAGAAGTTCGCAGGCTCGCTCAAGGGCTCGCTCGACTTCTACATTGTCTCGGACGTTGCAGCTCTCGCTCGCACGGTTCGCACGAACGTGAAGGCTCTCCTTGAGATCGGCGGAACCCTGCCTGAAGGCTACGATGCTCAAAAGATGCGCGAGAGCGTGTTTACTGGCATCCAGAAGGTTCTCTCCATGACGGATCTTCCAGCGGCGCCGAAGAAGGCCTATGAAGATGCGGCTCAAGCCGGACTTGCTCGCCTTGCTTTGACTCCATTTGCTCAAAGCCAGCCTGAAGCAGAACGTCCAAAGCTTTCGGCCGAAGCTTCCAAGGCTATCGCTCAAGAGATGGATGCTTTCTTGAAGGATACCGACAAGGGTCTTCCTGCTGCGCGCGCTAAGCTGATCACCGCGCTTGCTCGTCACAAGAAAGTCGATTTCTTTGCTGGTAAGTTGGAAGATAAGAAGGACAGTGCATCCCAACAGGATTACGAGACTGCCATCGTCAGCCTGCTTGCGGATATCACTTCGTCTGTCACCCGCACATCCGTTGAAAGAATCGCTGCAGCAAAAGCATTGGCGACTTACAAAGATCGCGGAACTGGCGAAAAGGCAATTGACGCGATTCGCGCAGGCCTTCTTGCTGAGCGTGACGCAAGCCCCGCATCCAACGATGCGCGTCGCACGATTGAGTCTGTAGTCAAAGCGCTCGGCTTAAAGAAGTCGCACTAAGACGTCGCAATCAGAATGGTATCGAGATTGCTCGAGCGAAGGTATGCAACAACCTTCGCTCGACGATCTTTCGGCCATTGCTAATCAACTTCGTATTCTCTCCATCGAATCCACGACCGCCGCAGGAAGCGGGCACCCGACTTCTTGCTGCTCGGCAGCGGACCTCGTTGCAGGCCTTTTCTTTGGCCAGATGCGCCTCAATCCGTCGCAACCCCGCGCCAAAGAGAACGACCGATTTATTCTCTCAAAAGGCCATGCAGCTCCCCTGCTCTACGCGGTTTGGGCAGAGCTTGGACATATCAAGCGCGAGGATCTGAAAGAGCTCAGAAAAATCAATTCACCTCTGGAAGGACATCCCACCCCACGACTGGATTTCGTGGATGTGGCGACAGGCTCTCTGGGCCAGGGTCTGAGCGCAGGCGTTGGGATGGCCATCGATGCGCGCATGGATGGACTGGACACTCACACTTACGTTTTGCTGGGCGATGGCGAGATGGCAGAAGGAAGTGTTTGGGAGGCCGCATCTTTTGCAGGCCTTCGAAAACTTGAGAATCTTGTCGCCATCGTCGACGTCAATCGTCTGGGGCAAAACTCAGCCACCGCGTTTGGGTGGGATCTCGATGTTTATCGCAAACGCTTTGAAGCCTTTGGCTGGGACGCCATTGAGATTGATGGCCACGAGATGGACGCCATCATGAAGGCTTATGCTGAAGCTGGAAAAACCGGAAAGCCTCTCGCCATCATTGCCCGCACCCTCAAAGGGAAAGGCATTCCTGATGTGGAAGGAAAACTCGATTGGCACGGAAAGCCCTTGAAGCCTGATATGGCAAAGCGTGCGATCGATGCCCTCTCGCCTCACGCAAAATCCGCCTGGGGCTGGATTGCTCCTCAAAAACCTATAGCTGTCTCAGGCAAGGCGCAAGCCTCTAAGCCTGCACAAGCTCCATCTGAGTCTTCTCAAAACCTGGCTTACAAAAAAGGCGATGAGGTCGCGCCTCGCAAAGCTTTTGGAAACGCCTTGGCGCGCTTGGGATCTCAAATTCCTGAAATGGTCGTTCTCGATGGCGACGTCGGCAACTCGACTCACACGGACGATTTTGCCAAGAAATACCCGGACCGCTTTGTCGAATGTTACATCGCCGAGCAGAACATGATCGGCATGGCGACAGGCTTTTCGGCTCGCGGAAAAATTCCCGTGGTCTCAACCTTTGCCGCATTCCTGTCACGCGCTTACGACCAGATCCGCATGGCTGCAGTATCGCAATCCGACCTTAAGATGGTTGGAACCCATACGGGCGTCAGCATCGGCGATGATGGCGCTTCGCAAATGGGACTTGAGGACATCGCGTCCTTCCGAGCCGTCCACGGAACCGTCGTCTTTGGACCATCCGACGCCGTGAGCACTGAACGTCTCATCGAAATCATGATGCGCGAAAAAGGGATGTTCTACCTGAGAGCGACTCGCGCGGCCTGCCCGGTTCTTTACTCCTCTGACGAGAAGTTTGAGATCGGCGGCGCAAAGATTCTCAAGCAAAGCGACAAGGACCAGGTCACTGTCATCGCTACGGGGATCACCGTTTTTGAAGCTTTAAAGGCTTGTGAAGAACTTTCTCAAAAGGGAATCGCCGTGACTGTGATTGATGCTTACAGCATCAAGCCACTGGCAAAAGATCTCATCACCCAGTGCATGCGAAAAACCGGAAACGAGATCATCACCGTGGAAGACCATAATGCCGAAGGCGGTCTGGGTGACGCGGTTGCAGGAGAGCTCAGCCTCGAAGGCGCCCGGGTCACGAAGCTTGCGGTCCGAGATCTTCCGCACTCAGGCACTAAGGATGAGCTTCTGGAGAAATACCGAATTAATCACACAGCCATCATTGAGGCCGTCCAAAACGTTATTCAGAATAGAGGGCAGAATAAAGAGCAATCGAAAGATCGCAAAGCTTCTGCGGCGTAAAGGGTCAGTTAGAGCTGCCAGTCGAGATAAGGATAAGTGCCGTCTTTTTCTTTTTCCTTTTTCTCTTCGATCAATTCTTTGATTTTCTGCGAATCATTGAACTCAGCTTCCAAATGCCTTGCAAGCTGCTCAATCGAGAAGTCCACATGGACTTCATCCCCATGGACCGCACGATCACTGAGCACTTCTAGGGCTGCCTTGTTCTGATCCGTGTTCATAAATTCGTCCACGATACGCCTTGTCATCGGCACCATTTGAGCCACGTTGACGCCCGATGAAACGACTTTAACGCCTGTGAGCGTCGCCTCTGTGCCAAACTTCTGGAAGAGCTTTTTCGTAACAAATGGCAGGATCTTCTCAGTCACCTTCAAGGTGAACTTTGCTCCTGCAACGCCACGAACAATCCCACTTCCAGGAAGCGCGATCCATACGACCGGCGCAGCCACCTCATTGGAGTAATATTGATATTTTTCCTGATTCCTCAAGCCATCGATTTCTTCCGAGTCCAAATCGAGCTCAATCGGCCCCAGGACGCGGCACCCTTTGGGTCCGCAAAGCTCAAGAACCGTTCTGCCTTTGGCGACTTTGGAGTACCGAAGCGAGTAAGGATCTTTCGGATCCTTGGAGCGCACATCCGAGCGCGCCGATAGCGAGACAAAGCCAAAAACGAAAAACAGGGTGCTCAATGCTGCTTGCCAATACCAACGCTTTATCACTCGAATCCTTCTCTCCATAAAAAGCAAACCCTCAACAAAGAGGGCTTGCTCCTTACGGTGTACAGAGTGCTTTCAGATTATTGTGCCAAACCCGAACTCAATCCCGGGCTGTCCACGAAAGTAGCGGTCACGGACTTCTCCGCTTTCTTAACTTGAGTGGACGCAATGGCTCGCTCAGCAAGCTTAGGCGCCGAATGAATCACAGAATCAACGCTCTCCAGTTTGGAAAAGACGTCGCTTTCTTTCAGCATTTTCTTTTCCTTGATCACGCGATTGATGAGTCCCAGGACGTCATCTTTAAAGACGGTGCAACCACTATCAGAAATCCGGTCACGATCTGCATAAGTGCGCTCGGAACCGTCTGGCTTTTGACTATACGGAAGAAACCACCCAAGCTTTTCATAATCTGGTGTGAGAATGAAAAGCGTATTAACGCTATTATGCTTAGAAATGTATTCAAGACTTTCGCTGTCAAAGTACCCTCCAATTGCAACCGAGAAAGTCCCCATCACCTTTTCCAACTCAGCTAAGGCAGAACTGATTTCTGGATCCTGCTTGAAGTCTTTTATCGTCTTGAGCAATTGGCTTGCGCAATTATCATCGCTTTTTGCGGCAGCCTCTACGAATTCTTTACGCATTTCAGGCCCAAGAGTGGATTTAATTCTAGAGTATTCTCGAGCAAGGACAAAGGGTGGCATTTTTCCTTCAAAGTGCATAGGCCGACAGACCACTTTCCAAGTCGTCTGCGTCACCATACGTTCGTATCCGTTCCAATTGGAGTAAACACTGGACCGATAGCCGCTCTCGTAGCTCTCTACCACCTCGTTATTTTTGTTCATCACGCATTCGTCTTCGGCTAGTTTTTGCACATTGGAAACATCACCGGTTTTCTCAATTACGAAAGACTGTCTCTCTGCTGAGTAAGCACTCTGAGCAAAAAGACCAAAGACAAGCGAAACAAACAAAGCTCCTGTAACATTGCGGCTCTTTTTCATACGATCAAAACTCCTCTGATTCGGAACAAGATCTTCCGACGCCACATCTCATTGAGCAAGGGATGCGCCAGCAGTAGATGCCAGTTCTTCCGAGAGCTTAGAGAATGAACCGTGAATTTGAACTGTCTAAACTTTAGACAAGTGCTGAAGGAAGTTGATAGTCAGTCCGGGTAGATACAGACTGCGCGCTTATCCCGTCGTGAGCATTCCGCTCGCGATGCCTGTTACTGTTTCACGAGTCAAAAGCACATCACGGCTTCCGCGATTGGCGATCTGAAGAAGGTTGAGCGGATGAATCATCGGGGATCGCAATCGGATACTTTCTCCCAACCACTCGCGGTACCAGAGATAGTCTTTCTGACCGGACACCTGGCGAAAGAAGTCCTTCACAAGCTCAAGTTCAGAGACAAAATTTTGATAAGCCATCTCCACTTGCCTTGCAGGCAAGCCACTCTGCTCCAGATAGATTCTCCAAACAGGAAGCTCGATCTTGGCGAGCGTAAACCCGAGAAGCTTCACATAAGAGCGAAACAAGGCATCCTCTTTAAAGACACGCTTGAGCTCGCGCTTATCCTGAGAAGAAAGCTCAGACCAGGCGCCCCCCACTCCCCACCACGTCGGAAAAAGAGTACGCGTCTGAGTCCAGCAAAGTACCCAAGGGATTGCTCGGAGCGAAGATAACGAAAGCGTGGCGGCACGCTTGGTAGGTCTTGATCCAATGCGAAGCTTTTGAAGATCTGAATAAGGCGTGGCTCGCTGAACCATTTCCAAAAACTCAGGAGAGCTCACCTGCTTGCGATAATAATGAGAGACTCGATCTGCAAATCGCTGAAGCGTTCGCGAGGATCCCGGCTGTGTTTTGGATTTTGCGCGCGTCCGGCTTTCCCACTGCCCGACCACAGCTTCCATCTGTCGCTCAGTGATCTCAGGCGTCGAGAAAGCTCGCTCAACCATCTCGCCTTGGACGGTCACCTTATAAAGAGACAGCGCGCTCTTTGGCCAGCCTGCGGTCTGCTCTTCGATCGATCCGCCGCCTCGGTCAACGCTTCCGCCTGCGCCATGAAAGAAAAGCGGCGAGACACCTTTACTTCGACAGAGCCGATCCAGCGCTCGAATCGTTCTTGAAATGGCCAGGCGGCTTGGGAGCACTCCCATTTCCTTGGCAGAGTCCGAATAGCCCAACATCACTTCTAGGTACCCATTCCAATATGCCGGAATGGCCTTACGGATCTGTCGATCCGCAAGCATCGCACTCACGATCTCCTGAGAATGCTCCAGAGCGGAGGCCTGCTCAAAGAGAGGGATCACTGGAAGCTCGAGGTCCCCAAAAACACGTGTAACCAAATCACATGCCGCGCGGATATCGGCCATGTCGCGAGTCATGCTGATGACCATTCCGCGGGCGTACCATCGCGGATTTCCACCGCGCGATACTTGTTGAACTTTTTTCAGCATCCGCTCAATCGCAAAGCCCCGCTTGCTTTGAGTCTCAATCAGAACATCAGACGATTCTCGAAGCTCGAGCGGAATCACAAGCGCCGGAAAGACATGAAAGAGCTTTCTCAGCATCCGAAAAGAAGGATGCATCACATGGACAATGTCCAGATAAGAGCTGGCAAACTGGCGAAGGGCTGTCCTTAGCTTTTGAATTCGCCCCCCATCCCCTGCTTCGATCGTCTTGAGCCGGGAAAAATCACGAAAAACCGTGCGATACTGCTGCATCAGATTTTTCGATAAGGGTGAATGAGGCAAAAGAAGAAGACTCTGCTCAATCTCCTTAAGAAGGCTTTGCGTAAAGCGATGCAATCGGATGCGCGAGGCATTTAAGCTTTGCTGAGTGGCTTTTTCAGTCACACCCGGATGGCCATCTTTATCTCCGCCCACCCAGCTTCTAAAATAAAAAGGCACTCTGTCATTTGCCGCCAGAATGGCTCGCAGGATCTCGGGCTTTAACAGAATCGAGTAAAGGTAGACCGCCTCGTCTTCAACGCTGGGTTTTCGGTTTCGAGCGATCGGAACGCGCCAGGCGAGCTCAAGCTCATGCTCAAGCCTTGCATGAATTTTCTCCCAACCCGATTCTCCCTTCTCAAAGCCTTCCAGCAGAAGCTCTTGAATGCGATGAAAGAGCGCAACGTTTTCAGGAGATCTTGCTTCCGTCGGGTGCGCAGTCAGAACGGATACGATTCCATCGGGCACGCTTTGAAAACGCTTCTCAGATTGATCGAGAGTTTGAAGCTTCCGTCTCAACCGGTAAGTGCGCCAGGCATTTTCACAAGCGTTCATGAGCTCAAGGAGCAGAGAGAACGCATGTCCCACCGCGCGTCTCTGATCACGATCCAGGCGCGACAGTACTTCATAACGTCGAACAAGTCGTCGATGAGCTTGATCCGTCGAAAGGCCGCGAAGCGAAGCCATCTCTCGTCGGGTTGCCTCGATGATCTGATACTCTTTTTCACCGCGCTCACGGCGAATAATCTCCCCGAGGAGAGCACCCGAAGCGCTGACCATATGACGAAGTTCGGGCGTAAGCTCAACGCGGTGCTGCAGCATGACCGTTCAGTTCTAGCACGTCGGCAAATCAAATCAATTCGCTGCGCGGCACGCTCTACTCGCCGCATCATGATCAAAGCAATGGACAGTGTTTTGAGCTTTTGCTAGTTACGCGATCCGTCCTTGGACGAAAGGGAAAGATATAATTATGAACGATACTATTAAAAAGTTACTTCAAAGCACCTTCGCGGTTGCTATCACTTTGGGTGCGGTCGGAGCACAAGCTCGCCAAAGCCACTGGATGGATCGCAATGACGATCGCATTCGCAACGGCGAGATCGTGAATCTCGGCGAAGTCATGATCGGCAATTCCGACCACCACTTTGATGCCGACACCTTGGATCTTTTCAACAATCCACGCATTCAATGCCGCCTGACGCACATCAAACTGAGCGCTTTCAGCGACAGCGTCATGATCACTCGTATTCAGGTTGAATACCGCGACGCCGATCAATACGGAAAGTACAGCGACTCCATCGAACTGAACGATGGACCTGGCTATGGTAATGGCCACGGAAATGGCATGTATCTCGATTCAGGCAAGTCCACGGGCTGGCTCGATGTGGATGATGTTGTCGATGGTCACGCTGATGGTCGTTGCATCAAGAGCATCCGCGTTTATGGCATCGACACCCCAGACTATAACGATGGTCACGGTGGTTACTATGGTCCGGGCCATGGACACGGTCATGGCGGCCCCGGTTATGGAAATGGACACGGTCATGGCGGCAATGGCGACAACTTCCGTCCGGCACGCGTTCGCGTCGATGGCTTGGTAGGTCGCGGCCATCATCACGAAGAGCCACCTCACCACGAACCTCCGTACCATCAGCCTTCCCACGGTAGCTATAAGTACTCGTTCCTTGGAACGACGGGATTGCTCCCAAAGCTCGTGCCTCAATTCCGCACCATCAACGTGGGCAGAAACCAAGGCCGCTTTGACGGGATCAAGTTGATTGCAAAAGATGACGCTTTTGAAGTCAAATCGGTGGAAATCATTTTCTCCAACGGCCAACGCATCCGTCAGGAAAACCTCCAACTCATGGAAGGCCAAGAAATCTACATTGATTTCGACAACTACAGCCATGGACACTCGGATGGCGATCGTTTCGTCGACCAAGTCGTGGTCTTTGGCGATGCTTCGAATCCTTTCGGATCGAAGGCCCAGCTTGAGGTTTGGGGAGGACGTTAATTCCGTCTTTCTAATCAAGCTCTTATCCTTGAAAGGCCCCACCTCGATGATAAGCGAGGCGGGGCCTTTCCTTTTGGACCCCTTTCGGATATAACGCACTGCGATGAAAACTAGCTCTCACTACCTATTCCACTCCCGCAATCCATTCATCGCCATCGCAATCATGGCATCGGCAGCACTCTTTAGCGGATGCCATCCCAACTTTCACGAAGTGGACCCTGGGAAACTCTATCGCTCGGCCCAACTCTCCGGCGAGGAACTCGATCACGCCATTCACCAGCTCGGGATTCGCACCGTGATCAACCTGCGCGGCGAAGACCTCAACTCAGATTGGTATAAAGCTGAAGCTCAGGTCACGCAGACGGATGGAGTCAAACTCATCAACATTGCGATGAGCGCTAAACGTCTTCCTCATCGCAATGACTTGATTGCCCTTCTTGATGCTTTTGAAAAAGCAGAGCGCCCTATCCTTGTTCACTGTCAGGCAGGAGCAGATCGCACGGGAGAAGCCTCTGCCATTTACGAGATGGAATACATGGGAAAATCGCGTGAGGAAGCCCTCGAGATGCTGACCTTAAAATATGACCATCTCGAGCTTGCGGCCCCTGCCAAACGTTACTTCATCAACCTGTACGGCGGAAAAGATTGGGCCTATCACACCTATGATCCGTGCGTGCAGAGCTACAAGTATTACGACCAGCAGAAGTTCTGCAGCTCAAAGAATTAACATCGCATCGCCGTAACTGAAGAAGCGATACTCTTGCTTGACCGCATCTCGATACGCGTCCAGCACCAGATCACGTCCGGCAAACGACGACACAAGCATCAGAAGCGTTGATTTCGGCAGATGGAAATTAGTTAAAAGCCGATCCACGACTTTCCATTGATGGATTCCAGGCCGGATGAAAATCGATGTGCGTCCGGGACCACTCTTGAGATGATCTCCTGACCAGGCGCTCTCGAGCGTGCGAACGGATGTAGTTCCCACGGCAAGGATTCTTTTTCCGGAGCGCTTGGCCTCGGTAATATGCGATGCAGCCTCAGGCGAAATCTCATATCGCTCTTCATGCATCACATGCTTGCTGATATCGGGATCTTTGACGGGACGAAACGTACCTAAACCCACATGAAGCGTAAGCTCTTCCCAGGTGACTCCTTTGTCACGCAGGCCTGACATCACGCGGTCTGTGAAATGAAGGCCCGCGGTGGGAGCTGCGGCCGAACCGTAGTGGCGCGCGTACAGGGTCTGATAATTCTGCTCATCGCCTTGTTCAGGCTTCTCGCGCTGAATGTAATGAGGAAGCGGAAGTTCGCCTGCCCCGCTCTCAATCGGATCGCGATCAAAACGCGCAACGACGGTGCCGCTTGGGGACTCGGCCGATCCGCGAACGAGCTCACCCCTGAGTCCTTTACCGTCCGGAGTGGGAATCTCAAACCTGAGCCCTCGAACGTATTTTGCGCTGGCATGAAAGAGCCCTTCCCAGGTCAGAGACTCAAGCTCTTCCAGCATCACGAATTCGACTTTTCCGCCGAGGACCCACTTCCCTGGCTTTTCCTCGCGGAGGCGATGCCCGAGCAGACGCGCCTTCATCACGCGAGTATTGTTCGCCACAACGACATCCTTCGAATCCAGATAGTCGGGCAAGTCGGTGAAGCGACGATGCTCCCAGCGCTTCTCCGCGCGGTGAATGACCAGAAGGCGCGAGGAGTCGCGAGGTTCGGCTGGCTTCTGAGCAATCAGTCTTTCAGGAAGCTCATAATCGTAAGCATCCAGAAGGGCATCCAACTGATCAGGCGACTTGGATTCGTTTGAATGAGTCATAGGCGTGGCGCTGGTTTACCACAATTTCTGCAAGAGCGCGTCTGGGTAATAGTGTTTTAAGATCGCAATGCTCGTATAGCCCTTCTCACCCATGAATTTGGCTCCAAGCTGGCACATTCCAACACCATGGCCATTGCCCCGTCCGCTCAATTGAAAGATCTGCGCCCCTTTTTCAAGTCCCAGGTAAATCTGAAAGGACGTGCTTTTGAGCCGTCCGGGCCCGATCCATTCGCGAAACTTAGGTGCGCTCAGCGGCAGCTCCATTCGATTGCCTGCCCAGAGCCAGACCGAGCGAACGGATAGCATACGAGAAAGGGAAACTGCGCCGGGCTTCAGATCGACAAGCTGCCCTTCCTGAATGATCCGCCGCCATTGCTTCGGCCATCCCGACTGCGCTCCATCTTCCAGGGCTCCCTGTCGAAGAAGTTTTTCGGCCTCAGTGGAAGTCAGGTTCAAGTTCCAGGCAAGCTTTGCATTGCCGGCGCAATAAGGACACGCCACGCGGTGCTTGAAGCCAGGAAACGAGTTGCCCCACACGTCCTGAGGCAATTGGGTTTGCCCCGCACAGCTTGAGCTATAGAAGGCCTTGATCGGCGCAAGGCCTCCCGATCCATTCTTGGCAAGCAGGACCATGCCACGGGTTTTTTCGACGGCTCGCGAGCCACGATAATCCTCGCTGACATATCCATCGTAGACTTGATCTCTGACCGTTGCGTCGACGTCGTACCGGGGTTCCCTTCCCAAACGCCGCGCCTTCTCGTGGGCCTGGCGAATCTGATAGAGAGCATAGGTTCGCGCTGCAATGACCTGGGCCTGCACCGCTTCCGCGCTCCACTGAGAGGAGAACTCAGCGTTCACAAGTCCGCCTAAGTATTTTTCAATATCGAGCTCATTAACGACTTCGCAAAGTGATCCGACCGAGTGAATGCGGATCTCATCCCGATAAGGTTTTCCATGATAGTGAATCATGCCCGCGGGAGATTGAATGCTCACAGGCCCCTTGAGCGTGAGCGTTGCGCCCCCATCTGCTGGAATCGCACGGATGCGTCCGTCCTGGCAGCGAAACGTCCACTCACTGGACTGGGATGGCGCACTTGCCAGCGTGCGAGATGCGCTTTGGAAAATTCTCAGATCAAATCCACGAATCGCCACTTTTGAAGCAGACTCAGAGAGCCTGACGCGAATGCGTGCAGGCCCAGTGCTTTGACTCGGCGGAATAAGTGACGCCTCAGCGCTGCAAATGGACAAAAAAAATGGAATGACTGAAACAGTCTGGAAAATCAGCTTCCTGCCGATGTTTTTCATGAATTGTTCCCGAGGCTTCCTGCCTCTGTCCTATTATGGCGCAATTTTCTCGGCGCATCATCTCCATTCTTACTGACTCAACTTAGTCAACGTTTTGACGAAATTCGCTTAACGAACTTAAATTCCCGTGATTCAATGGCAGCAGATGAGACGGAACTCTTCGCTGGCAAACCTAGGATTGGCATTCATCGCTTCTCTGCTCATTCATGCGCCCTCTTCGCAAGCAGATGCAACTCCAGACGGTCCAAATTGGAGCGAAGGAGCTCCGGTTTCAGTCGAAGGAAACGCAAATCGCTACGGACTCGCACCTACTGAATACAATCAATCGGTCCGCGCAGGAAAACTTCATACTCAGGTCTACCCTGTTGAGGTGACCGGAATTCTTCCCCCCTTCAAGCCATTTGCGGCTGCAATGAATGGGGATTCCGAAAATCCACTGAGCAAAATTTTCCACTCGCTGGTTGGCAGCGTCGGGAAATTGAAATCGCTTGAAGACGTCCTGGACTGGTTGGGTCTGCATCCTTATCCCACGTCCGAGGACACTGGAGTTTACACTTTCCCGTCCGCCGAAGAAGCACGGATCCCGGCGCATCGTGTAGGATTTGGAACGATCTCGTCACCCAATGGCGATGGCGAAGGATTCTCCATCAGCTGCGCAGCCTGCCACTCTTCAAGACTTTTCGGAAAAACAGTTCTGGGAATGACCAATCGTTTTGTCAAAGCGAACGAAGTTTTTCTGCTCGCCAAAGTGGGTACTCATCTCGTTACTCCACATATGTTGAAAACATTTGCCGGCGCTGACGCTGGCGAGATGAAGCTCTACTCGCGCGTTCAGAAAAATCTCGCATACGTTGGAGCAAAGCAGCCGGTATCGCTTGGACTCGATACTTCGCTTGCTCAAGTCGCGCTCTCTCTGGACCATCGTGCGCCAGATGATTATGCTGAAAAAGACCCACGCTACAGCCTGCGTCCTCGTCCGGACATGCTCACCTCTCAAGTGGCTGACAGCAAGCCTGCCGTGTGGTGGAACCTCAAGTATAAAAACCGCTGGCTTTCGGATGGATCCGTCATCTCCGGAAACCCGATCTACACCAATATTCTTTGGAATGAGATTGGGCGCGGAACGGATCTTCATGAACTAGAGCGATGGTTCGAACAAAACCAGAGCGTGATTCGAGATCTGACGAGCGCCGTCTTCTCAACGGAGGCGCCACGCTTTACGGATTTCTTCCCTGCTGAGCAATTTGATATCGCTGCAGCCAAGCGCGGCGAAGGGGTCTATCGTCAACGCTGCGCTCGCTGCCACGGTAATTACGACAAGGTCTGGAGCCTGGATATTGCTCAGGGCTTGCCGCTAGTGGATCAGCTGAGAACCTGGCGCGTGCGCTATCACGATCAGACTCCTGTAGTGGATGTGGGCACAGATCCGGGTCGCAGGCTTGGGATGGCTCCGCTTGAGCGTCTGAACGATCTTGCGATCTCAAAGAAGATCGGTGTCGTGATTCAGAAGCAGGATGGCTATGTACCACCACCGCTCGTTGGAATCTGGGCCCGCTGGCCTTACTTCCACAACAATTCGGTTCCCTCGCTCTGCGCGGTTCTCACTCGCCATGAGATGCGCCCCGAGAAATATTCCGCGGTTGAAGCAGATGATCCGGCACGCGACTTTGACAGCGACTGCAACGGCTATCCTGGTCAGCCGGTCAGCAAGGTTCGAAGTATTTTTGATACCTCACGGCCAGGGATGCGAAACACCGGCCATGATGAGGGAATCTTCCTGAAAAACGGGAAAGAGCTTTTGACTCGCGAAAACAAGGAAGACTTGATTCGTTTTCTTCAGACACTCTAATTGGCACTTTAATTTGCGTAAGCAAGTTCCTGAGCTTCGCGACGGATCTGATAGACGCCCGAGTGGATGTTCTTCACATAGCGCTTCACGGAAGCCGGATTTGGCTTATGCTTGCGGCTCATACGATTGAACTTGGTCGGGCCCATGTTGTAAGCAGCCAGGTAAGAGTGCGACTTGGTGTATTTGCCGCGAAGATAAGAAAGATATGCAATGCCTACGGAGAGATTCACCGTCGGATTGTGAAGGTCCTGCGCGTGATGGTAGGTGCGGATGCCTTCTTTCTTTGCAATGAATCCGGCTGTTTTCGGCATGATCTGCATCAAGCCAACCGCGCCCACAGAAGAGGTCGCGTCCTTATCGAAGCTGCTTTCAGTTGCGATCAGGGAAAGAACTGAAGAGACAGAGAAACCATATTTGCGGCAAAGCTTGAAGAGATGAGTCGTCAAGCCATGGACCTGGACTGAATTCATTCCATCCATGCGCTCTGAGAGAAGCGCTTCGACTTCGCGAACATTCATGTCTTCGGCATTAGCGTTGAGGTTCGTTGCATGGAAGCTCGAGATCGCCATGCCGATTGCCAAGCTGAGAATCGAGATCGATTGGATGTACTTCATAATTCGGGTTCTCCTGCTATCGAATGCTTTTCTGCATCCGACACTTACTAGATAGAGCACCGAACGTGCCAAACGACCCCCCAACAACCATCGATTCTCATTGGTGAATTGATACTGGAGCGCAATTGACACATTGAATATACGTGCAGTGCCGTCAAAAAGTTGTCCAGTTTTTCCACTCACGTCGTTTAATTATGAGTTCTCTCATCTCGCTGAGCTCGTTTTTATCGATGCGTCAGTGCCGATTTAAAAGAAAACAGTGAATAGAATGTCGAAAATCGAGGCATCTTCGCATCACCGTGTCTTTCACGACACAGTCAGAGTGCCCTCTACAGACACCGGCAAAACATTCCCGTTCAGAAGATCCGTGATCTTCCGAAAGGCTTAGTGAGGCCACAACCACACTGGCCCCCGAGAGAAAACACGGAGGATTTCAAAATGGACAAGACGACCAACGCAACTCAGAACGAAATGGAAAATTCGGAAGAAAGCGTCTCGACGAATCCGTTCTTTGGTACCGCAAAGAATGTCATGGAACGTTACAATCACTGCACTCTCTGCGGTGCCAACCTCCACTTCACCCACGTCACCGACTTCAGCCGCAATCTCACTCAAGAGATCGCCCGCTGCCCTGAGTGCGGCGTGAAGAACCGCCAAGTGCTGCACAAGCTTCAATAAAAACTTTCTGTCCCACAACCACACAATAAAAAGGCCCTGCACTTCAATGAAATGCAGGGCCTTTCTTATTTCTAGTGGTCTATACTGCTGATCGAGCGATCAATTGCCGGGGACGATGTCCCAGGTAGGATCAACGGAGTAATCAGGCTTCACGGTGCGAGCCATGAACCGATTCCACGCCGCCTGAGCATTGGGTGCTCCATCATCCACAATGACGGCAAGAGCTGGCTGAGAGTTTGATGGCATCCCCTCGGTAGAGGAAGAAGCTCCCACCATCTCGCCCACCTGAAGTCCAAGCTGTGTTGCCATGGCTTGGCTGCCACACGCAAGGCCTGCCGTTGCTGCATCGACCGTGTTCTTGTAAACATCACCAAAGCTTGTGAAGTACGGCGCCGTTGAGGACGTGCGGATCGTCATATTGTAAGACGAGGCCTCAATCCAGCAGTAGCTAGGATCAGTCATGATCGAGGTTTGATACTTCGAGAGAAACATCAGGAAGTTCTTGCTCGTCGTAAAACCCATTCTGTACGCGTTGCCAATGGCCCAGGTAAAGAAATGCTGCTGCCAAGGCGCCATCCCCACACCATTGTCATAGGCCATTGCGTTGTCAGTGATCACACCTAAGACATTGTCCGTGTGTTGAACATACTTATTGTCATACCAGGCAATGTTTTTTAAGAGCTTATCCGTAAAGTAAGCCTTGTACGGATGAGCATCCGGCATGATGTAGGCGTTCTCCTCCAGAGTTCTCAAACTCCAGGCCTGACCCCGCACCTGATCAGGGGTGACCAAGCCATCCGAAAAACTGCGATAAGCCGGGAGATACTTAAACAAGTCGTAAGCCCCCCAGAACATCATCTCCTCAAGAAGGAAATAGTCTCCCGAGATGAGATAAGGATAATAGACGAGAGATGGTGCATGAGCGGTGTCCTCCGTGTACGGAGTGTTGCAGTCGGAGGCACACGCTGGAAAACCCTCATATTTGCCGGTGGCAGGATTGACCTTGTCACCGTAATTTCCCAAAAGTGCTGCATAAGGATATCGATCAATACTGACGGGAAGATCAGTATCCACATCGCGATAGTGGATGGACCAGGAGCCAGACTGAATCCCATTCCCTACCGCCACAGGGTACATGCGCGGATCTTGAGAGATGACATGGATTGCGTTCCAAGACGGCAGAGGTCCAATGTCAGGGCGCCCGCCTGTGGTTGGCATATAGGCCACAACAGTTCCCACCTGCATCAGGCCATTTTTCGTGCTCCATTGATTGACCCAATCTGCGATTGCGCTGTCGGCAATCTTGAGATTTGGATCGTAGTGTGGAACAGCTGGTGAGCTTAAGAGGAACTGGGGATTGAGTCCTACCGTCACATTCGACTGCGTTCCATAATTGAAAGTACGGTACCAGCGAGAGTGCGCATAGTGTGGCACGGCTGCTTGTGAGAGTACCGTTTGTCCCCCCACCTGCACCTGCAAATCATAGGTGACGTTGGCAGGAGCCGTATACGCGTTCGAGTTTTCCACAGCAACGCCTACTCGCGCACTTGTTCCGCCCTGATAAGCACGCACATAAAAGCGTGCATGAAGAAGCGGGTGTGCTGTACCATTTGCCGTCAGAGGAACTTTAAAAAGTCCTTCCGTCGCCAGTGCACCCTGAAGCCAAGTGCCCTTTTGCATCGATGCGTAGTTACTTGCATTCAGAGTCGCCTGATAAGCAGTGCCGCTGATCGTGACGCTCACAGAGGTCGTAAAGCCCTTACTAAAGAGCGTTGCGATATCAACTGACGTTTGTGAAGCAGCTTGTGCCGCTACAACATCCAGGCTCATCATCGCCCCTGCTCCAATTTGAGGCAGAACTGCGGTTACGATTGCATGTCTTGCGGAGCCGTCGTCATGTTTGGCTTTGATTTCAAACTGGGTCGGAATGATGCTTTGGTTGCTTGAATCTCTTAAAATCGCAGAAGTTCCAGAAGGCAGCATGCCCTTAGGAAATGGAATGCCAAACGTGATCGGCACATTGCTTTGTGCGACCGTGCTTGAGGTTGCATAGACTTTGATGTCCGTGATTTTTGAGCCCACGGAAACGGGAGGCAACACCGTGGGTGACGGCATCGGTGAAGGTGAAACTGACGGTGATGCCGTTGGAGACGGAGATACTGTCACTGTTGGACTAGGTGATGGAGGTGGCGTCGCCGAACCCGACATATCCACGTCGCATTCTTTTGCAAAGCCTGCCGCTGGATCACCGAAGACTGCATTGGTACAGGCGATGCTGCTTGTAGCGGTTTTAGTGTACCAACTTGAGCCCGCTCCGTAGCGAACAGTGTGCGTTCCGCTAAAAGCACAGGTGCCGTTTTCGATAGCGCATTTTACCCAGTTGGAACTTGGAGTTGGAGATACGGTCACCGTTGGACTAGGTGACGGTGTCACGGGACTGGACATATCGACGTCGCATTCTTTCAAATAACCCGGCGCCGAATCACCAAATACGGAATTGTTGCAGCCAATACTGCCCGTTGCAGTCTTTGTGTACCAGCTTGAGCCCGTGCCGTAGCGAACAGTACGGGTTCCACTGATAGTACATGTGCCATTTTCGTCCGCGCACTTCACCCAATACGAACCTGGGACCAAGGTTGGCGTTGGAGACACGGTCACCGTTGGGCTGGGTGAAGGAGATGGGCGCGGTCTCCTGTTTTTCACAACATCCGCAGTGGCCGAATCGCTCGCATCGCTATTCGAAAAAGCCCCAGTGAGCGAGGATTGATTGAAATTACATCCCGATGCCAAAGCTAGCAGCGGAGAAGTTAAAAGCAACGCAAGCGTGACTTTAACGTCACGATGGCTTTTCATAATACCCCCTTCATTCAAAACTGACTTTTGCAGAGTCCATCGGCGAGCACTGGCGCAACCCCCGTTACGCGCAGTACTTCCCTTTTACATGACTTCTGTTAAGCCTTTCTTACGATCGATTAATTGGCAGGCACAATAGCCCAAACAGGTTCCGTGCTGTAATCCGGCTTCACGCTGCGAGTCATGAACTTCGTCCATGTCGCTTGAGCGTTCGGCATTGCGGTATCCACAAGAATCGCAAGAGCCGGCTGAGAGTTAGATGGATAGCCTTCGGTCGAGGATGAGTAACCTACCATCTCCCCTACCTTGAGTCCCAGAGCCGTTGCCATCTCCTGACTTGCGCAAGCAAGGCTTGAGATATTTGAGGCTACTGTGTTTTTGTACACGTCTCCGAAACTCGTGTAGTACGGGGATGTCGAGGACGGACGGATATTCATGCTATAGGTAGATGCTTCGATCCAGCAATAGTTTGGGTCCGTCATGAGCGAGATTTGATACTTCGAGAGGAACGTCAGGAAGTTCTTGCTCGTCGTAAAGCCCATTTTGTACGCGTTCCCGATGGACCACGTGAAGAAGTGCTGCTGCCAAGGAGCTATCCCCGTCCCACTGTTGTACGCCATGGCAGAACCATTGGTAATAACGCCAAGAACATTGTCCGTGTTTTGAACATACCTGGTGTCATACCAGGCAAGGTTCTTGAGAAGCTTATCCGTGAAGTACGCTTTGTACGGATGAGCATCGGGCAAGATATAAGCGTTATACGTCAAATCGCGTAAGCTCCATGCCTGACCACGAACTTGGTCACTTGCGACAAGTCCGTCTGCATGATTGCGATAGCCCGGATTGCTTTCAAACAACTCATACGATCCCCAGAACATCATTTCTTCGAGAAGATAATAATCTCCCGTGATCAGATAAGGATAGTAGGCTAGCGAAGGCTCGTGTGAGGTGTCATGCGAGTATGGAGTGCTGCAAGTGGATGCACACGCTGGAAACGCTTCATACTGCTTAGTCGTTGGATTATAGGTATCTCCATAGTTTCCATAGATCGTCGCATAAGGATAACGATCAATGCTGAGCGGAAGATCGGTATTGACATCGCGATAGTGCATCGACCAAGTGCCCGACTGAATTCCAGTTCCCACGCTTACATCGTAAGCACGTGGATCTTGCGAGAGCACATGGATTGCGCTCCAAGAAGGAAATGGTCCGATGTCTGGGCGCCCGCCCGTCGTTGGCATGTAGGCATTGACTGGTCCGACCTGCATCAGCCCGCTGCTTGAGCTCCATTGGCTTGCCCAATTTGCGATTGCGCTGTCTGCGATCTTCAAAGCTGGATCGTAATGAGGTACGGCCGGAGAGCTCAACAGGAACTGAGAATTGAGCATTACAGTCAAATTAGGTTGCACGCCGTAATTGAACACGCGGTACCAGCGAGAGTGATGATAGTGAGGAACGGCTGCTTGCGAGAGAACGGTCCTTCCTCCCACTTGCACTTGCAGGTCATAAGTCACATTGGCAGGTGCCGTGTAAGCGTTTGTGTTTTCTACCGACACGCCCACGCGAGCGCTCGTTCCGCCTTGAAAGGCCCGAACGTTGAATCGAGCATGAAGAAGCGGATGCGCGGACCCATTGGCAACGAGCGGTACTCTAAAGAGCCCTTCTGTAGCGAGCGCGCCCTGAAGCCAGGTGCCCTTTTGCATCGACGCGTAGTTGCTTGCGTTCAACGTCGCTTGATAAACGACGCCACTGATCGTGACACTCACCGAAGTCGTAAAACCTTTGCTAAAAAGCGTTGCGACATCAACTGGCGTCTGCACAGCAGCTTGTGCGGCTACGAGATCCAAGCTCATCGTTGCACCTGCACCAATTTGAGGCAGGACTGCGGTCACGATCGCATGTCTTGCTGAACCATCATCGTGCTTTGCTTTGATCTCAAATTGAGTCGGAATGATGCTTTGGTTGCTTGAATCTCTTAAGACCGCAGAAGTTCCAGATGGCAGCACGCCTTTCGGAAACGGAATGCCAAACGTGATCGGCACATTGCTTTGAGAAATTAAACTTGAGCTCGCGTTGACTTTGAGGTCAGTGATCTTTGAGCCAATGGAAGCAGGAGGCACCACCGAAGGCGAAGGCAGTGGAGTTGGAGAAACAGATGGTGACGACGTCGGACTTGGCGATGGTGAAACCGAAGGTGACACCGATGGTGACGCCGAAGGCGATGATGAAGGCGTTGGAGATGGCGATACAGACGGCGACGGGGATGGAGACACCGATGGTGACGGGGATGGGTGTGGATGTGGCTTCTTCCTTGCCAAAGCATCCACAGAGGACGAACCGCTCGCATCGCGATTCGAATAATCTCCTGAGAGCGAGGACTGATTAAAATTACATCCCGATGCCAGAACCAGAAGCGGAGACGTCAGAAGCAAAGTAAGCGACACATTAAAACTTAATTGGCTCTTCATAATACTACCCCATTCCCCAGACTGACTCGTTCGCCGCAGCAACCTTGCCAGCCTTGAAATAAAATTTAACTCTTACCCGACTGTTTTGCTATGTTTATTTACAACTCGACAAATCTTGGACAGGTCAATTTGGACAGAGGCTTGGGAATTGATCTTAGAAAACGAAGCTCTCAACCAAGGCATTCAATGTGTCCATCCCATGCTGTGTCGACATTAACAAAATCGCCAGAGTGAAGTGCTACGCGTGACAAGAGAAATTAGTTTCGCAAAAGTTTCAAGGGCGCATCCCGGTGATTAAAAATCACCCGGATGCGCCCCCTTTTTAACTCCAGAGAACTCAGCCCATATTACGAGCTATCAATTAGCAGGCACAATAGCCCAGACAGGCTCCGTGCTGTAATCAGGCTTCACGCTACGAGACATGTACTGATTCCATGCCGCTTGAGCGTTAGGCGCTCCACCATCGACAAGGACGGCAAGAGCTGGCTGAGAGTTTGATGGAAAGCCTTCGGTCGAGGAAGAGTATCCCACCATCTCCCCTACCTTGAGTCCCAAAGCCGTTGCCATCGCCTGACTTCCACACGCAAGACTTGAGATCGTCGGATCGACTGTGTTTTTGTACACGTCTCCGAAGCTCGTGTAGTACGAAGTCGTCGAGGATGCTCGAACATTCATGCTATAAGCGGATGCCTCAATCCAGCAATAATTTGGATCTGTCATGATCGAGGTTTGAAATTTCGAGAGGAACGTCAGGAAGTTCTTACTCGTAGTAAAGCCCATTCTGTACGCGTTCCCAATGGACCACGTAAAGAAGTGCTGCTGCCAGGGAGCCATGCCTATGCCGCTGTTGTAAACCATTGCAGCATCCGTGACGATGCCTAGGGCATTGTCCGTGTTCTTGACATACTTGTTGTCAAACCAGGCAAGATTCTTCAAAAGCTTGTCCGTAAAATATGCTTTGTAAGGGTGATCATCGGGCAAGATATAAGCGTTTTCCGAGAACGATCTGAGATCCCAGGCCTGACCGCGAACCTGCTGATGGAAAACGAGGCCATCGCTGAAGTTACGGTAATAGGGATTGAACTCGAACAAATTATAAGCTCCCCAGAACACTAATTCTTCCAAAAGATAGTAATCTCCCGTGATGAGATAAGGATAGTAAACCAGCGATGGCTCATGCGCGGGATCATGCCTGTACGGAGTCGTGCAATCCGAAGCGCATGCTGGGAAATCCTCATACTGCTTGGTGACCGGGTTATAGGTATCGCCATGAGTGGCGTAAATCCCAGAATACGGATAACGATCGATACTCAACGGAAGATCGGTAGCCGTATCGCGATAGTGCATCGACCACGAACCTGCCTGAATCCCCGTTCCAACAGTGACATCATACATGCGTGGATCCTGAGAAATCACATGCATTGCGCTCCAAGAAGGCAGTGGACCGATGTCCGGACGTCCACCCGTCGTTGGCATGTAGGCGACCACTGGACCAATCTGCATGAGACCAGAGCTTGTGCTCCATTTGCTTGCCCAATCGGCAATTGCACTCTCGGCAATTTTGAGACTTGGGTCATAGTGTGGAACAGCTGGCGAGCTTAAGAGGAACTGAGGATTCAGTCCCACTGTCACATTAGGCTGCGTTCCATAATTGAAAGTACGGTACCAGCGCGAGTGTGCATAGTGTGGCACTGCCGCTTGCGAAAGAACGGTCCTTCCTCCCATCTGCACTTGCAGGTCATAGGTCACGTTAGAAGGAGCCGTGTAAGCGTCCGTGTTTTCCACCGCAACGCCCACGCGCGCGCTCGTTCCGCCCTGATAAGCACGCACATAAAAGCGCGCATGAAGAAGCGGATGAGAAGATCCATTTGCAGTCAAAGGTACTTTGAAGAGTCCTTCTGTTGCCAGTGCACCCTTAAGCCAGGTGCCCTTTTGCAGTGATGCGTAGTTGCTTGCGTTCAACGTCGCCTGATAAACGACGCCACTGATCGTGACACTCACCGAGGTCGTAAAACCTTTGCTAAAGAGAGTTGCGACATCGACTGGCGTCTGCACAGCCGTTTGGGCCGCTACAAGATCAAGATTCATCGTTGCACCTGCACCGATTTGAGGCAGGACCGCAGTCACGATCGCATGTCTTGCTGAACCATCATCGTGCTTAGCTTTGATCTCAAACTGAGTCGGAATGATGCTTTGATTGCTTGGATCTCTTAAAACCGCAGAAGTTCCAGAAGGCAGCACGCCTTTTGGAAATGGGATCCCAAACGTGATCGGCACATTGCTCTGAGCGACCGTACTTGAAGTTGCATAGACTTTGATGTCAGTGACCTTTGAGCCAATGGAAGCAGGAGGTATCACCGAAGGCGAAGGCATGGGAGATGGCGAAACGGATGGTGAAGGCGATGGTTTTGGCGACGGAGATACCGACGGCGAAGGACTTGGCGATGGTGACACTGAAGGCGAAGGTGAAGGCGTTGGAGATGGAGAAACAGAAGGTGATGGTGACGGAGTTGGGCGTGGCTTCTTTCTATTTAAGGCATCCACCGGGGATGAACCGTTTGCGTCACTATTCGAAAAGGCCCCAGAGAGCGAGGACTGATTGAAATTACACCCCGTTGCCAGAACCAAAAGCGGAGACGTCAGAAGCAAAGTAAGCGAAACATTAAAACTCAGTTGGTTCTTCATACTACCCCATTCCCCGGACCGACCAGCTCACTGCAGCAACTTTGCCAGCCCTGAAATAAAATTTAACTCTTACCCGACCTTTCTGCTATGTTTTTTTTACAGCTCAACAAACCTTGGACAGGTCTATTTGGACAGAGACTTGGGAATTGATCATAGAAAACGAAGCTCTCAACCAAAGCATTCAATGTGTCCATCCAAAGCTGGGTCAAAACAAACAAAACGAGATTCATTACACTGCGCGAATGTAACTAGCCTTCAGCCTGGATATCTTCCAAGTAATCACTCATGAGTCATTCTCCGTAAAGTGCTGCCTGGCGTACGGGTTCGCGCAAAACGCCAGAAATGAGTACTACGGGCGATGGCGAAATTAGTTTCGCTCGCCATCCATGCTTTTCCGTTCCCGTCCAAGCCAGTCTTATCTAGTGTTGATACCGAGAGTGTTACTTCCGCGGTGGCAGCAAGAAAGTCTCTCAAACTGCTTGAAGAAATCTCAGAAATGGGATGAAACCGGGGCATGGGTTCATCATTTTTGCCGCGCCGCGCGATCATCATGGGTCGCCGCCGTTCCATTTCTTCATCCTCAGCTGACTCTCAGCAAGCCGCTCCGCAAGCTTCAAACAATGAGCCTTTGTTGATGGAAACTGAGCCAAGCTTGGCGCCAAACGTTGCGGCAGCAGCTCTTCAGACAGCCACAGCACCAAATCCAGTCGCCGCTCCAGCAAATGATTCCCTGGAACTCATCGCAGCGGACCTTCTCTGCCCTCCAGAAGCTCCTGAAACCGGCTGCCCTCGCTGCAAGCTCTGTCAGAGCCGCAAGAACCTGGTCGTCGGCGAAGGAAGCCCAAATGCTGAGCTTGTCTTTGTCGGCGAATCCCCGGGCGAACAAGAAGATCAGCAAGGCCGCCCTTTCGTGGGCAAAGCAGGTCAGCTTCTGGATCGCATGATTCAGGCGATGGGTCTTCAACGCGAGCAAGTCTATCTCTGCAACGTGATCAAATGTCACCCGCCCGGAAACAGAAACCCTGAGGCTGATGAGATTGCAGCCTGCTCTCCTTTCCTGGCGCGTCAGCTGGACGTCATTCGCCCGAAAGTTGTCGTAGCGCTCGGAAAGTTTGCCGCACAGACGCTACTTCAAACCGAGGCACCGATCTCCAAACTCAGAGGAAACTTCTTTCCTTATCGGAATGGCGCAAAGCTCATGGCAACTTTCCATCCGGCCTATCTGCTTCGTAATCCCGAGAGCAAACGAGAAGCCTGGGAAGACCTTCAGCAGGTTGCGGCAGAACTCGGCATCAAAATTCCAAAACGCAGCTAAGACTCTTTGAATCCCTTCTGGGACTCCACTCTGGACTTGCTAGCTAGACACATCAAAGTTACCTTGATGGCGTAACTTCTGCTCGCCTGCTGGCGGAATCAAGAAAGGCAGACCTTTATGGAAATCTTTTCCGGCGGTTTTATCTTTTTGCTCGTTCTTGTGTTCTTTGCGTTCCTCACTTGCGTGAAGGTTCTGAATGAATACGAGCGCGGAGTCGTCTTTCGCCTGGGCCGAATCATCGGAGCCAAAGGTCCGGGTCTCATCATTTTGATTCCAGTCGCCGATAAGATGGTCAGAATCGATATGCGTACCATCACGCTCGATGTCCCCCCGCAGGACGTGATCACCAAGGACAACATCACTCTTAAGGTGAACGCGGTCGTCTACTTCCGCGTACTGGATCCGAACCGCGCGGTTGTTGAAGTGGAGAACTATCTGCTTGCGACCTCAAAGCTTGCGCAAACCACCTTGCGCTCAGTTTTGGGACAGATTGATCTGGATGACCTTCTCTCCTCTCGCGAGAGCGTCAACCATCGCCTGCAAGAGATTCTCGACACTCAGACCGAGCCTTGGGGCGTAAAGGTCTCGAACGTCGAAGTGAAGCAGATCGACCTTCCGGTCGAGATGCAAAGAGCCATGGCAAGCCAGGCCGAAGCTGAGCGCGACCGTCGCGCTAAAGTGATTGCAGCCGAAGGCGAGCTTCAGGCTTCGCAAAAACTTGCTGAAGCCGCTGCCGTCATGGAAAAGAGCCCGATTTCGCTTCAGCTTCGTTATCTGCAAACGCTCAGAGAGATGTCGAGCGAGCACACAACGAACACGATCATTCCGCTGCCGATGGAATTGCTCCGACCTTTCCTGAGTTTAGCTGAAGGCAGACGCGATAGCCAAAAATAGATTACAAAGCGAAGTTTCCAAGAAATTCGCTTTGTCATTTTCAAGTCGATTGATACCTTTTGGGTACTTCAATTTTCAAAAGGAGAACTCATGAGACTTGCCAAAAGTTTTGCAGTGTCTGCAGCAGTGGCTCTGATTTTAGGAGTAGGATTCAGCTCGATCGCATCCGCTGATATGGATGTGATTGTAAAACCAGGGGAGACGAAATCTGTCTACGTCTCCAAGCCTCAAAGAGTGAACGTCGCGTGCATGCACGAAACACCACCGGAGCCTGCAACTCCGGTCGAGTTCAATATGCCTGAGGGAAAGACCAACACGTTCTGCAGCGATGCTGCTCAATTGCTGAACTATCTTGCACCTGAAGATCCTTCACAAGGAGTCAGCGGAGTTTCAGCCAGCTGTGACGCAAACACTCAACGAGTGTCAGCTAAATTCATGGGCATCCGCGTAGGCGTGGAAACCCGCCTCGTTGCGCACTTCAAGAGCGCAAACTGTACGGTTCTGAGCTGGGCCATGCATGACCTTCAGTCCCTCAAATCTCCTGATTCGATCGTTCGTATCTCGTATCAGTGCGACACCAACAATCCAGATATCTGGATCAAGGCATCCGTCTCCCGCTTTCAATAAAGCCGTAAAGATCATTTAGTCTCTAAACAGGCCCGATCTGAATCATACTCAGATCGGGCTTTCGCTTTTTTACAGCTGTATACGTTTTAAACATCTTCAGCCTTCTCGGAACTTAATCGGAACTCAAAAAGACGAGCTTTATCAGCTCGTTGCCATCCCACAGTCTCAGGCACGAATCTCGTAATGATCTCTGTCAAATAAGGCAGGGATTCATCGATGGGAATGTACTCAAAGCACTTCAGGCTTGGACT
>JBJMMA010000069.1:0-4585 GCA_045805065.1 Bdellovibrionia bacterium
GATGACAGGACTTCATGCGACCCATCTCACGATCGGCCTTGGCATCATCGCCGTAATGGCGACTCGCGCTGCCAAGGGCGAGTTTTCAAAGACGTACTCAACGCCCATTGAAGTCACCGGCCTCTACTGGCACTTTGTCGACCTGGTCTGGATTTTTCTATATCCCCTTCTCTATCTGATGGATCGCCACTCATGAACCATTCAAGCTCGCCTTCACCGGCTAAATACTTCGTGGTTTACGTTATTCTGATGGTGCTCCTTGGCGCTACCTACTGGTTTGCGCACCTGGATTTGGGGAAAATCGGCGTTCCCGTAGCATTGGCGATCGCGGCGATGAAAGCGATATTGGTGATTTTTTACTTCATGCACATTCGCTATAGCAATGGACTGATTCGAAGTGCCGCATTCGTGGGGGTTTTCTGGCTTGGCATCCTCATGACTCTGGCGCTTTCAGACTATGTATCGCGCGATTGGATGCCACTTCCAGGGACCTGGCCCCAGGGCAACTTCAAGACTAACTAGCCTGTTTTGACTGATGAGGACGCGCATCTTTGGGCAGATTGACGATAAATGTGGTTCCGTCGGCAGGGTTGCTCCTGACCGAGACCTGCCCTCCTTGAACCTCTGCCAATCCTTTCACCAACGTGAGTCCCAATCCCCATCCCTGGGCCTTACCCTGATCGGCTTCTAATGTTCTCCTGAAGGGATCGAATATATTTTTCAGCTCCTCCGGAGACAGTGGCTTCCCCAGGTTATGTACCGAAAGCCGGACCGTGCCCCCCAGATCCTCCAATTGAACCGTGACAGTCGCGTCCGGAGCGCCGTACTTGATGGCGTTCGTGCAGAGGTTCTCAATAATCCTTCTGACAAATTCACAGCTCAAGTATCCTTGATTCGCTCCATTGACCACAGTTTCAATTCTGTTGCCATGGATGATACGCATCTCTTCGCCGACTTGCTGGACAAGCGCACTGAGATCACATTCAGCCAATTGAACAGGCACTGGCTGACCTGCCCGGATACGATTGGCATCCAATAAATCTCGGATCATTTGGTCCGCCCTTTGCGCGTTGTTAGCGATTCTCTGAAACAATCTAAGATGCCCCTCCGTTCGGTCAATGTAACGAATTCCAAGCTCCGCACTCGCCTTCATCGTCGTCAGGGGCCCTCGCAGGTCGTGCGATATCGCGGCTACAACACGCTCCCTGAGTGCCCTTTCATTTTTCGCCTCGTCCAGGGCCGACTGGACTTCATCCCGACTCGTCAGCGCGCCCACGGTAGCTTGCTGAAACGTTTTTTTCTCGATTGAAAGCATGTTCAGCTGGCGAGCCAGTATCCAGATCAGCGCGGAAAAACTGAGGATGAAAGAGACGACAAGAATTGCTGCCCCGACCGAGGTTTCCAACAGTCCACGAGATTGCGCTAAAAGCCTGAGCCATCCAAACACGACCGGTACTGCAATAGCAGCAGGAATCATCCTGCGAGCCATATATCCGCCGGCTCCTTTGCTGGTAATAATGGCCATCAAAGCCTGATCAGGGCGCGAAACAAGGACGGCCAGTCCAATCATGATCAGAACAATGGAAGCGTGAGATCCCATGGTCGGATAAACTGCTGCTTCTGGAGATGTTAGATTATATAGACTTGTGACGAGATACCATCCAGAGATCGAGATTCCTAAAAGCGCTAACATTTGAGAATAAGTCAAAGACCCGCGGCGCCGAATGGCACTCAGACAGATAGCCGTGCCAATCAGCAATAGACACACGGCGGAGCCCAACGTCATTTGAAGATGCGCGCCTGCAACTTTTAATGAGTCGTTAAACATAATCTGCTCAACCGAATCCTTGCGCAGCGTAATCTGAAATATTTTAACAAGGGTAATGATATCGACCAGACCTACCAAAGCCAGGCCGGTATGAAATCGTTTCTTAGTGAAGATGTCAGAGTGGAGAAGATAGGCTGATACGCCTAGGAGTATGGAGCAAAGAGCTGCGGACGGAGAAATAAGAGCCATCCCGGAAAAAGGAGGCGCCCAATGGGATATCCCAGTCTCCCAAGCAAGCAGACTCAATCCCGAGATCACGATCGCAACCACCGAAAGAAGCTTTGAAACGTTTTGGTATCGCACAACGGTCGCAGCTGGGGGGCTCCCAGTTTGGGACGGACTTCCCGAGCTGCTTTTTACAAACGCGTCCGTCACATCTTCTAACGCAGTATCAACAATTTGAAAGATTCGCACGCGATCAGAGTCCCTTAAAGGGCCATCGCTCTCGAGGTGCTCGACGATCGTTCTTGCCAGGACGTGATATTCCGAAATCACATCCTCTAACCGATAGCCTTTGAGCTCAGAGCGCTGACGGGCATGAGCGGTACATTCATTCTCATAACAGAGGTTTTTAATCCGCCCGGGCTCTTCCAGAGCAAAGGCAAGATTATCGATGAACGCAGGCAACGAGTTGATCACGATGATTGGCTCAATGGATTGAGTCGGCGGAATAGACTTTCTCACTCGCCGTTCCCAGTCTCGGATAATAGCTCCTCGTTTGTTCCTCAATCTTTGAGAAAGATCAGAACCCTCTCGTTGCGTCAATTCGGGTAGCGCCATTTTCTGCCTCAGCAGGATTTGCACTCAAGATACCAGCCAAAGACCCTTACTCTGCAGGGAACACAATTTGCTGTTCAAAAGCTTGTGCGCCCAAAGAACTTCTCTGTATTCGCAATCTGCTGCTTACTCGCATTATCGGCTTATGAGCTCTACCACTTTATTCAGGGCGAACCTTGGCCGGGTTACACGCCCGTGGTGAACTACATCAGCTTTTTCTTCCTGGCGATCTTTCTCACCGGATGCTATCAGCTCGCTCGCTACCAGATGAGGCGTCCCGTATTTCCGATGATCGCCTTTGTCGCGGCCATCATTCATGGCATAGTCATCCGTGTAGGCAGTGGGTGGCAGGGATATTTCCTCATCCCGGTTGGGGCCGCACTTCTCATCTCAGGGTTTGCAACTTTAAATAGTCGCACGGCTCGCCTCACGCGAGCGGATGACTTCAGAAATCGGCGTGCGGCCTAAAAAAACCACGTGAGTTTCATCTACTTGCAAAAGGACGCTGAACGCTTCAAACTTTACTTTAAAAGGGAGAGCCGTTCAGATGACCAAACTTTTTTCCGTTAAGAAACACTCGCTCGATATGGATGTTGTTCTTTTGATCATTCGTGTGATCACTGGACTTGCGTTTATCCAACACGGTTTTGGAAAGATTCAAAACCCATTTCACTGGATGGGCGCAGATGCCCCTGTCCCCGCGATTTTCCAGGCCCTGGCCGCTCTTTCTGAGTTTGGCGGAGGATTTGCCCTGATCCTGGGACTTCTCACCCGCCTGGGTGCTTTTGGCATCACTTGCACCATGATCGTCGCAGTGTACACGCACGCGGCTGTCATGGGAGATCCATTCGTCAACGCAACGGGTGGACGCTCCTATGAGCTTGCAATGATCTATCTGGGAGTTTCTCTGGCCGTCCTGATTTTCACGCCGGGCCGCTTCTCAGCAGATCGTGCGATCTTTGGCTCGAAATAAGACTTTTTAGGCCCCCGCAGCCTTCCGATGCTTTCTCCGCTTTTTTTGCTGAGGAGGCTGCGCGCCTTTGCCTCGAAGATTGCGAGTCTGAGGGTAACTCAAACTTTCCGTGTCGCCCCCATCCTGTCGGCGTGCCTGAATTCGGCTATACTCGCTGCTTCCGTCACTGTAGAGATTGCTCTCATTGAGCTCGCGAACGCGGGAAAGATCCTCATCGGATGCATCGAACTTCTTTTCAAAGTTGGTATCGCTTTGCGAGTGAGGATGCCGATAATTCGGGTCGCGAAGATGCTCCTGCGCGGATTGAGCCTGCGGATCACCGACCGCGCTTTTTTGAGCGCTCGACTGAGGTTCAGCCGTCCTGTTTCTTCCTACCCATTTGCGCAAAAAACCAAGCATATCATTCGATCTCCTAAGCAGGAGTCGACGCAATAACCACGCCCATTTTATTAAGCAACCGGCTCATTCACTACAAAACGAATCAACCTGGCGGATACTCTGCACTGACTTCTGCCGTGTAATCCCCGGGAGGCGCAGGAACGCTGACAATGACATGCACGCTTTCATGCCCCTTCAAGTTCACCTTCTGATCTGCAGAATAAGCAGCCTGCTGTCTTTTCTCGTGCAGCCGAACATTCAGATCAATTTGTCCTTCTCCACTTCCATCGTTTTTTACAACCAGCGATACCCGATAGGGTGCGCCCGCCGACAATGGAGGAAGGATAGTCGCTGGACCAGCACTGGGCTTAGGCCCCGTACAAGCCACAAACACTATGAAAACAGATGAGACTAAAAATAGCCAAAGCGTCTGAAATCGACTCAGCATTTTATTCTCCTATTAAGCGCCGGGCACCCACGGGTGATAGAAAATCATCCACACAGCGATCAGAAGCGAGATCAAAGCCATCATTGCCGCAGCTCCCATGGACGTGATCGGATCGACTCTCTTTTCATTCTTCGAAAGACTGATGATTCCAAGAGGCTCAGGAATAATTGGGAGCTTATGA
>JBJMMA010000070.1:0-10539 GCA_045805065.1 Bdellovibrionia bacterium
ATCCTGACGAAGTGATTGCCGATTGGAAGGCCGAGCCGCATCATGAGGCATTCCCTGGGATGCTCAATGGCGGAATCATCGGCGCGCTCCTGGATTGCCATTCGAACTGGACGGCAGCGTATCATTTGATGAAAAAGGCAGGCCTCGAATCTCCTCCGTGCACGGTGACTGCGGATTACTCAATCCAGCTCAAAAGGCCGACGCCTACGGATGGAATCATTCATCTCTCCGCCCATGTTGTGGATTCAAAGGACGATCGCGCAACCATTGAAGCAACTCTGACTGCCGGTGGAAAGGTCTGTGCGACTTGCCGCGGAACTTTTGTCGCAGTGAAGCCTGGGCACCCGGCTTATCATCGCTGGTAAGGCCTGCTCAAGGCGAGTCCTTGCGCCGCTCCGCTCGGCGAGCGGGTATAAAACTTGTAACGTTACGCGCGCTCTCATTTGTGAGTCCGTTATAAGGAGAGGCGCGTGCGGCGTATTTGGCGGTATTGCAAACATCTTTGCCAAAGGCTCTGGAGAACCGATAAGCCAGTACTTTTTGCCGCGCTCATCAGCTGCGTGGTGCTGATAGGCGTCGCGAATTTCCTCGTCCGGCAAGTTCTCTGGATTGAGAGCGATGATGCGCTTGTTCAAGGGGATTTTGCGACCCTGGGCGCGCCTATTCATGGGATTATTCAACAAGTATTGGTGAAGGATTTCCAGAGAGTCAAACGCGGCCAGGTACTCTGTAAAATGGATGCCCGCGAGAGACGTCTTGCATTGTCTCAAGCGCAAGAACGGATGAAAGCCTCCTTTGCGGTTTACGACAGAGCAAGGCGGGACTTTGAAAGAACGCAGGCGCTTCGCAAAAGCGGTGCGGTATCGGCACAAGCCTTTGATCGTGCCCGCTCTCAATTTGGAAGCCTCGAGAAGCGATATCGTGCTGACGAAGCGCAAGTGGAAGCCGAGAAAGTCAACCTTGGATACACCGAAGTGACTGCACCTGAGGATGGGATCGTCGCCATCCGATCAGCACAAGCAGGAATGGTCGTGAAAAAAGGCGCGCCGCTTTTCGGAATTGTCTATCCAGAGCGAAAATGGGTTATCGCGAAGCTCAAAGAGACCGACCTGTCCGACCTGAGAGTCGGAGAGAAGGTCGATGTCACGATCGATGCGATCCCGGGCCGAACGTTTGAGGGGAGAGTGGATAGCCTTTCTTCTTCAACTGAAGGTCAGTTTGCAGCAGTGCCGCCTGATTTTGCCGCGGGGAATTTTACAAAGTACGTTCAAAGAGTTCCCGTGAAAATCACGTTTGAGCCTCTGAGCGATCAGGATCGGAATCTCATCAGGCTGGGCTTGTCCGCTGACGTTCAAATTCGCAGAAGGGACAGGACGTCATGACCCAGGAGCATCCCCAGGGTAGCGCTGCTTCCGCATCTTTCATTATCGTCATGACCGCCGTCATGGCATCGCTGCTTGAGATAATCGATACATCGATCGTGAATGTCGCAATCCCTCATATGCAGGGAAATTTAGGTGTGACGATTCAAGAAATTACTTGGGTTTCAACGGGCTACATCATCTCCAATGCAGTGGTCCTTCCGATCGCGGCATGGCTTGCCGCAAAGATCGGTCGTAAAAAATATTATACCGCCTGCATTCTGCTGTTCACTTTGACATCGGTACTTTGCGGGATCGCACCCAATTTTTACTTCCTGGTCTTTGCTCGTGTGCTGCAAGGAATCGCAGGGGGAGCGCTGCTTCCAACTTCTCAATCCATCATTCAGGAGCAATTCCCTGGAGAGAAGTCCGGGATCGGAAGCGCCATCTATGGGGTGAGCGTCATGGTGGGCCCAGCCATTGGTCCAACCCTGGGGGGCTATCTTACCGATAACTATGATTGGCGCGCGATCTTCTTTATCAACCTTCCGGTGGGATTGGTTGCGACCGCGCTCTCCTATTTCTATATCGATGATTTACATTCGCGTCAGTCCGAGGAAGCAAAGAGCGAAAGGATCGATTGGATGGGTTTTACGCTTTTGATTATCGGCATCGGCGGGCTTCAATACGCGCTGGAGCGCGGGCAGGCTGAAGACTGGTTCAGTTCGATGGCAATCCTGGCTGCGGCAGTATTGGCAGGGCTTGCGATCCCGATTTTTTACGCTTGGGAATATCATCAGAAGCATCCGATTGTGGACGTCAGGCTCTTTCGTGAATCCTCGGTTCGCGGTGGCTCGCTTCTCATGGCGCTCACGGGGATGATCCTTTATGCCGTTATTTTTCTCATTCCGATCTATACCGATATAGCGCTCGGGATGGATGCCACGCATACGGGATATCTCTACATCCCCGGGTCGCTGGCTACCATGGCCACCATGCCGTTTGTTGGGCGTTTCCTCGCAAAATATGGCCCAAAACCCTTTATTGCCTTCGGTGTCCTGATGGTCCTGATCAGTCTGCACCAGCTCTCAACGTTCACTCCTCAGGCAGGGGCTGGAGACATTGTGAGAGCGTTCATTGTTCGCGGCGTCGGGCTGGGTTGCATCTTTGTGCCCATTAACGCCATGGTTCTGGGCCAGTTCAAAGGCGAGCAGCTGGGGCAAGTCGCGGGGCTTTTGAATCTGTCGCGACAGATCGGCGGCAGTATTGGGATTGCCGCGATGTCGACTTATCTCGATCGTTTCAGCGCTCAATATCGAAATGATCTGAGGGCTCACGTGACTACGGCGAGCACGACCGCGTGGAAGCATTTGAATCAGGCCCAAGGCTCCCTCGATAACGCGTTGAGCGGAGCCGTGGGACTTGATGCAGGATCTCTTGGGGGTTTGAGAAGCCTGATGGGTCAAATGGAGCAGCAGGTCTTTCAGCTCTCGTTCAATCGACTGATGTTTATTTTGCTCGTCGCGTACGCAATTTCATATATTCCGCTCTTTACCTTGAAGATGAAGCAGAAGGTAACCGGGCCCGTCATGATGGAGTGACAATGAATCGGAAGCTCTTCATAGTTGTCGTCGTTATTTTGTTTCTCACCGCGGCCGGATATTTTGGATACAGGCGCTATACCTATGTATCCACCGATGATGCGTATGTTCAGGCTCACACGGCGATGCTTGCGCCGAAAGTCGGAGGCGTGGTGAATCAGGTCCTCGTCGAAGAACATCAGAAAGTGAAGGCCGGCCAGGTTCTGGTTGCGCTTGAAGACAAGGACTATCGCGCGGCGCTAGCCAATGCCGAAGCCAACCTGGGCGCGCTCACGGCTCAATACGTTTCTTCCAAAGCCGACTTTCAGCGAAGTGAGTCTTTGGTGCGACAAAAGGCCATCTCACGCCAGGCTTATGATCATGCTCGTGCAGCTTTTCAGGACATTGATCGAAGGGTGAAAGCGGCACAGGCGGCAGTGGATCAGGCAAGATTGAATCTTGAGTACACTCGTCTTCGTGCGCCGACGGATGGATTCATTGCCAGAAAATCCGTCGAGGTCGGAACGTATGCAGGATCGGGAAGTTCGCTTCTGGGCTTTGTTCAGGATGATGAGCGCTGGGTCATCGCTAACTTCAAGGAAACCGATCTTCCATCGATTGAAATCGGAAAGAAGGTAAGAGTCTCGGTCGATGCCATTGATGACCGGGACTTTCAGGGATTGGTTGAGAGCATCAGTCCATCCACTGGAGCTACCTTCACATTGTTTCCTCCCGAAAACGCGACAGGAAACTTCACGAAAGTCGTGCAACGCGTTCCCGTTCGCATTCACTTGAAGGATTTGCGTCCTGAGGACTTTGATCGGTTACAGGCAGGACTATCCGCGGTAGTCGATGTCTATAAGCATTCAAAGCCTCAGCCGCTGCCGCCTTACCCAAATCCTGAGTACATTTCGCAGCAAGCAGGGAGTTTGCCTCCCGTACAGGAAAAGGCCTCACATTAAAGGGCAGGTTCTTCGATCGAGATGAATTCGAGCGCGGTCTCGAGGTTCATCACTCTGCAACCTGATTCAGGCAGAGTGTGGGCGCTTTCAACCAGAATTCTTCGGATCTCATCGGGTTTGAGGCTGCTGTTCTGCTGAAGAAGGAGCGCGGCAGCTCCCGATACCATGGCGGTTGCAGCAGAAGTTCCGCTGAACATGGCCCAGCCTGGAACATTCGGAACGGCGTTCTGCTTGGCAAGTTTGGCTTTCGGGGGGACAGGGACCAGAAGGAGTCTTCCATGCGGGCGATTTCCAGCAATCCCGCAGATATCCGGAACCTGACGATCCGGAAAGATCTTACTGACAAAGCGTGAGCTCACGTCCGAAGGCTCAAACTCTCCATTGGGTGAGTAGAAGACGGCGCCTGCTGAGATCACTTCAGGCATGTTGCCCGGAAAGCAGCGTTGTCCGTTTCCCGCCGCGGCCACAACACAGACGCCGCTATCGATCACGCGCTGTAAAAGGCGATGAAGTTTATGAAACTCCTGAGGCAGCGAGCGGCTCCTGCTTTGGTCAATGTTGAATCCCCATGCGCAATTGAGAATATGCGGCTCAACTTCCAGAGCCTTGCGAATGGCGTAAGAGGGATCCTTGTCCAGGCACTTGATGGCATGAACTTCGACTTCGGGGGCGACGGTCAGCAGGCTTGCAAGCATCGCCGTGCCGTGTCCGTAGACGTCGACATGAGGCTCGGGCTCCTTACGGGTCGCGATTCTCCGGATGTCATAGGGTTTAAGATCGTAGAATGGATGCTGATAGAAACCAGAGTCGATGACAGCGACGCGGATCTTCTTGCCTGTGATCCCGCGCTCATGAGCGGTATGTGCTCCCAGGATCTTTGCAAGCTGATCAGGGAGTCTGACGTGATGCTCTCCGATCTCCAGAGGAGGGACAGGCAAAGGCGAATTCTCTGGAGAGGTGGTTTTCCCGAACATCGTTATTTATTCAGCATTTATTCTACAGACAAAATGTATTGAATAAGAGTAACCGGAAAACGAATGGGGTCCAAAGAATTTTTACTTCAATCTGTCGAGATGGGTGGTGAAATCTGCTTCTCGTTCGGTCCCGGATCGAGCCGCTTCTGCAAGGTGGCGGAGAGCGCCGCACCCGCCAGGATCATGAGCCAGATCAGATAAATCCAGAAAAGCAGGATGGGAACCGCAGCCAGGCTTCCATAGATCTTGTTGTAGGAGGCATAGCGATCCACGTAAAGATTGAAACCCAGTCGTGTGAGGCTCCAAATTACGGCGCTCCAGAAACCCGAAATGAGCGCAAACTTCCATCGCACCATTGTGTTCGGAACAAATTTATAGACCAGGGTGAGCAGGCAAGCGGCCAGTGCGAAGGCTCCGCTCCAGGTCGGAAGAAGTCTCGTGAGAGGCAGTTTCTCGGAGGTCGCAATCCCAAGTCCCACAGAAAGCGCGAGCGGCCCTAGCGTAATGAAGAGCCAGTAGGATGCGATTCGATGAAACAAAGATCTCGTATTTTCGACTTTCCAGATGCGATTAAAGGTGTTCTCAATGCTGAGCATGAGGCTCATGCTGGTGAAAACAAGGCCCAGAAATCCACCTGCTCCGATCGTGCCCACGCTGACATTATTGATGAGGCCTCTGAGCTTTTGCATGACGTCTTCGCTGGTGCCTTCAGAGAGGTTTGACAAAATGAAAGGCTCGAGAGTCTCATAAAGCTTCTCCAGTCCTCCGAAAGCGCGAAAAATGACAAAGCTCAGCGCAAGAACAGGAATCAGCGAAAGGATCGTCGTATAGGCCAGACTGGATGCCGTGATAAACAGCTGCGCATCGTTGATCACGAATTGCGTGTCTTTGAGAATCTGTTTTGCCTTTAGATAAGCTTTCGCTGCGGTCATGGTTCAAGGCTCCGATTTCAGAAGAGCGCGATAGTTCTTCAGCGACTTGCGGAAGTCCTGATGACGCTTGTCCCACGGGCGGTTCCAAGGCTGCTTCGGAAGAAGGATTGCTTTGCAAAGCTCAAGCAGGCCCTGCACGTCATCCAGATGAACAAATTCAGGTGCAGGTCCAAGAGCTGCGCGCGAGTCCGGGCCTCCCTCAAAACATTGGTTATGGTAATTTCCGAGAGGAACGGAGATTCCGATCGCAGGAATTCCAAAGACCGTTGCGGCCGTCGCCTCACAGCTTCCTCCGTCCATGATCCGGCGCTGATGCTTTCCCGGAAGAACCTTCTCGGCAAGCTCCGTGAACACGCGAAGTTTTCCGGCATCAAAAACCGTGTAACGATCGCCCAGACGAACCACGGGGCCTTTTCCAAACTCAGCACCTGGAAGTGTGCGTGAGGTCTCCAGGCTTACAGCCATCAGTGTGCGACGTGTTTTGTCGAGCCATCCGAGATTCAGATGAGCGATCGCTCCGATAAAGCCCACTTCTTCAGCGCGGGTGAGAAGTCCCAAGAAGGAAGTGTTCTTTGCTGTCTTTTTACCTTTCTTCTTTCCAAATAAATCAAGCGCAGTGGAGACGATGGCAAAGCATCCCACAAGATCATCGGCTGCTTTGGTGTAAAGAAGATCGCCCTCTTGCCAGACCGGAGCACGAAAACCAAAACCTCCAAAAATCTCTGATCCTTTTGGAAAGCGTTTTTGAATTTCTGCAGCCGAAGCATCATCGAATTGAACTTCGCCTGAAACGATCATTCTTCCTGACTCATGTAGGACCGCGTGGGTAAAAAGCCCGGACGCCTGCCAGCCGGAGCGATCTGCCACCCAGACTTTCGCGCCTTCTAGATCAGCAGTCGGGGAGCCTCCGTGCCACTTCACTTGAAGGCTTCCGCTTTTGGTCCAACTCTCGCCATGAAAACCCGGGTGATCCATGTGCGCGATGAAGATTCTCAAAGGCTCATCAGTCTTTTGCTGGAGAAGTGAGCGGTATTCTTTTTGGTTTGCAACGCCCAGAACAAGATTTCCCGCTGGGTCTTGAAAGTGAGGAACGCCTGCCTCTTCTAACACGCCTGTCAAAAGGGAGATCACATGCCCTTCGCGGAATGGGGAGGTGGGTTGGCTTAGAATTTGATCAAGAAGAGTTCTTTTCATCGATCCCATACTAATTGAGATACCGCAAAAATGAAAACTCCGCATGTAGTCATCGTAGGCGCAGGATTTGGTGGGTTGAACGTTGCTAAGGCATTGCGAAAAGCCCCGGTCCGCGTCACCGTGATCGACCAGAACAATTTTCACCTTTTCCAGCCGCTTCTCTATCAGGTCGCAACGGCTGGGCTATCTCCTGCCGATATTGCCGTCCCGATTCGGTCCATATTGCGCAAGCAGTCGAACACGGAAGTCCTGCTCGACGAAGTCGTAGGCATTGACGCGAGCAAGAATCTGGTTCTTTTGAACAACCGCGGCATCCCTTATGACTACCTCGTGTTGGCGACTGGATCGAGCTACACCTATTTTGGACATGATCGCTGGGCGATGTACACGTCGGGATTGAAAACTATCAGTGACGCAACGCGAATTCGTCGACAGATTCTCAGTGCCTTTGAGGCGGCGGAACAGGAAGCATCACCTGATGTCCGCGCTTCTATGCTCCGAATTGCGATCGTGGGCGGTGGGCCTACGGGCGTGGAGCTCGCTGGGGCCATTGCCGAACTTGCTTACCGCGCGATAGCAAAAGACTTCAGGCATATTGATCCGCAAGAGACCGAGATCATCCTGATTGAGGCAGGTCCGAGAATTCTCGCGAATCTCTCTCCTGAGCTTTCCGAAGCGGCATCCAAGGAATTGAAGCACTTAGGAGTTAAAGTAAAAACGGGCGCTCGAGTGCAGGACATTGACCCCATGGGGGTCACGCTTCAGAACGAGCGCATTGAGACCCGCACCGTGATCTGGGCGGCTGGCGTGGTCAGCTCGCCGGCTGGAAAATGGCTTGGCGCTCAGATGGACCGGCAGGGCAAAGTCATCGTGACCAAGGATTTAAGTGTCCCTGGTCATCCTAACGTCTTTGTCATCGGTGACTGCAGTCACTATGAGCAGGACGGTAAACCTCTTCCGGGTGTCGCACCGGTTGCGATGCAGATGGGGAAATACGTCGCGGATGTCATTCGCTTGCGCACGCAGGGCTCGATTGATGGCGATGATACTCCGGCCTTTCACTATTGGGATAAAGGAAATCTTGCCACGGTAGGGCGGCGATTTGCTGTCGCAGACATTGGCCGGTTCAAACTCACGGGTGTGACTGCCTGGCTGACCTGGCTGGTGGTTCACGTGTTCTACCTGATCGGCTTCAGAAACCGCGTTGCGGTCATCCTTCAATGGATCTGGATGTATGTCACGTTCGGCCGCGGTGCGCGCTTGATCGTGCCTCCTGAGCCGCACATGCAAGAGCCTGAGCGAGTCTCACGCTCCGCATAAGGTACAGGCATATTCATTGCTCTGAAAAATGACGGTTATGGCAAAACAAAGCAGTACCGGTACACGGCGCACGGCAAAATCTTTGCGTTCCCCAAACGCCCGCTCCAGAGTGGCTAAAAGCCCACGCGGAGCAGGCGGAAGAAACGTCATTCAGCTCAATGAGGCACGCAAAACCCGGACGCATCGGGGAATCCATCAAATCGGTCTTGGACATCTCCTCGATTTTCTCAGTGAGATGCTGGTACTTCAGAAAAACAGCATTCGACTGATGACATTGGCTCGGGATCGAGCTTTGTCAGCGGATATCCGCCAGTGGCTGGATCAGTTTGTTGATGCGACCGAAAGCCGGTGCGACCAGATCCGAACCATTATTCGAGATCTGGGAGGTAATCCTGTTTTTGTCAGCCCTGCCGCTCAAGTTCAGCAGCAAAGAGTGGAAGCCGCTCTTCAGCTGGCAGTTCCGTCCAAGCTGCAATACCTTTGTGACATTGAGAATTGCTGGTACGCTTCTTTACAGGAAAACGTTCATTTAGCTTTCCTGCGATCCATTCTTCCGTTCCTGGATAGTGTTCATGCCCAAGACCGCCTTGAGGATCTTCTTGAGAACACGGCACGTGAGCAGGAAGACCGATTGGAATGGCTTCAGCAGACGCTTCACCGCCTGCTGCTGCAGCGAGCAGTCATGCCGAGCAACGGAAATGACTGGTATCGCGCAGCTTAATCCATCTTTAAATAACGCTTATTAAAAATAACGCTTGTTAAGTTTCGGGATGCACGGGCGTCGGAATTGGCTCACGCATCGGTTGAATATGCGGCTCGTGTGGCGCGATCTCAGGTGAGCGACCGGGCTGTGGGGGCGTCGCATCAGGAGACGGCTCCGGCGTGATTTCAGGTGATTGACGGCGAGGCGGTTCATTAATCTCCGGCTCTTGCATCGGCGGGTTAATCTCAGGAGATTTCTGCGGAAATATTTCTGGGCGTTCGAATACGGTCTTCATCGACGCAAAGTTTTGCAAATCGTGATCCGCACTCAAAGTAGCGGCTTAGGGTAGCGGCTTAGGGCAGCATTCAAGCGGCCGACAGCGAGCTGCTGGCTCTGGGCTTGCATTTGCTAGGTTTGTAGCCATTTTTAAAGAACTTTCATCAGGAGGATCTCCGTTATGAAAAAGTTAACGATACCTATGCTTGCCTTGGCAGGCGCATTATGTGCCCTTCAAGCCCACGGGGACGACAAGCAAATTGATTGGAGCTCGGTGCCCGGCGGACATGGCCGAAACGATGTCAGCCGTGACTTTGTTGCTGCTCCAGATCCGCTCAACGTGATTTTAAGTAATTCATTCTCGGCTTGGGAATCCAGGCAGTCCATCTATGCTCAGGCCCGTACGACGACTGGCCGTGATCAGCGCCGCGCTGCTTTGGGCAATCCGAACCAGGGTGTGGCTTCGAACGTTTCTTACACCTCGGAAGCCATCGTGACGACTCAGGCAGCTCCGACTGAACAGTCTGCCCAAGCAGACAATCAGTCTCTTTATTCTGAAAATGCAAACACGAGTTCAAGCGATACGCAGGCTCAGTCACAGAACAGATCGCAGGATCAGAATGCCCGCTCAAGCGGCAGCTCGGATCAAAGCGTCGCTACGACGACTCAGACCAAATCGGACACTTCCAACACTAAGTCGGATACTTCCAATAAAACGGCAGACGCATCGAAATTGGAAGCTAAGTCTCGCCTCGCTCCTCACGCCTTGATCATTGAAAGCTCCCTGGCCAGCGCCATGGACCAGGTTCGCGGCATGAAGGGCGAGTTGGAAATGACCCAGGATATCAAGAAAGCCGACAAGATGGCCGTTCAAGGCTATCAGGCTTTCATGAAAGAGATGAAAAACGACATCAATGTGGCTCGTACTCATGAGCGCCAGATGATGTCTCAAATTCGCAACTATCCTGAAGTCGCAAACAGTAACGAGTTCAAGAGCGTGCAACCTGCGCTTCGCGATCTTCAGAGCTCTTTGAGCCAGTGGGAAAGCAAGGCTGGCAACGCTCAATACTGGAATAACCAGCAGCAGGCCAAGGCCGATATCAGCAATCTCGAAAAGCAGCTCAGCAACGCCTTGGATAAGGTGAAGAGCTTCAATTCGAGCAAGCTCAATGCTTCCATGGGCTAAGCATTAAGAGTTTAAAGCCTCATTCTCACGCCGACCCGGTCCATCCGGGTC
>JBJMMA010000071.1:0-17537 GCA_045805065.1 Bdellovibrionia bacterium
CGATGGCTTCCGGCGAGGTTGCCTGAAGCTCGTCTAAACCAATCAGCAGAGTGCCGTGCGAATCACCTTGCGCATGCAGGATGCGATTTGCTCTCTCTCGATAGCTCTCCGAGCAGATCAAAGCGACTGCATCCGAGTCATTGCAGTAATATGCACTTTCAGACTCCGTATGCAGAGGCGATAAAACCACGACGCAAGAGCCTGAGTGGATTACGCCTACAAAGGTCGCGATAAAGTCAGGCCCGGGTTCCATTAAAAGAGCAATGCGTTTCCCTGAACCGAATTTCGCTGCCAGTTTGGAGGCCACTCCAGCTGAGAGTGTTCGGATCTCAGCATAGCTGAACGATCTTGGGACATCGACTCTCGCCGCTTTGCCGGCAGATGTAGGGTGCAGCAGTTCCATGGCTCTCATTTATAACAGATCTTTTGCGGATGCACCAAAAGCCAATCGCTCACATGAAGCCAAGCAGCGAGGAGGGTGAAGCTCAATAACACCACCGGATGGGATGCTTGATGCGGTGCGGCCGTCTTGCTTATCCGCGGCACTGTCAATGCAGCGCTTTTAATGATGGAGGATAGTTATGCCGCTAGTACAAATCAAATTGATCGAAGGAGTTATCACTGAAGAGAAGAAGCGACAGATGATTGAGAAAGTAACGGACGCCATGGTGTCTGTGGAGGGAGAGAATCTGCGGCCATACACTCTGGTCACAATTGAGGAAGTGAAAAGCGGTAATTGGGCAGTCGGTGGCAGAACCCTCGCTACTGATGAAGTCAAAGAAATCGCAGCAGGCTCGCAAAAGAAGGCTGCTTAGAAGGCGGGGAGAAAATGAGCGGCGTCGGAAGATTCTGGAGAACAGCCGAGCAGAAAATCCGGGAAGCCATGGAGCGGGGGGAGTTTGACAACCTTCCTGGGAAAGGGAAACCTTTGAAACTTTCCGAAAGGAATCCTTATATCGCCAGGGATCAGCAGATCGTTCAAGACATGTTGAAAGACTCCCATCTGGTTCCAGAAGAGGTGAACCTCATGAGACGGGTTGAAAGACTTCAGCAACGACTCGAAAAGGAGTCCGATAAACTGTCAGAGATCGAGACGCGTGCCATCCGCAAACAGATCACCAATCTCCAGATCGAGATTCAGATCAAGCTTGAGCGAAGGGGCGGATAGAATAGGGCAAGGCAGGCGGTCAATTCACGACGGCTATTTACAGGCGATGCACCAGGTTGGAAAAACCGAGTCTTTCGTGCAATAGACTGGACCGCTTGAACATGACTCCGTCCAGGTCTGAACACAGACGGGCACGGTTCCGCCCGAGCAGGAGTTGTGAGGAGTGCCCTGAATCGCACAACCTGGATCAGAGATGACTTTCGTGGGACCCGAACACGTCGGGCCATCCTGGGGTTGTTGAGAGCAGCCCAGCGTCATCTTGATCTTCTCTTTCTTGAAGCACCAGTTGGTGATCGTTGCATCCATCTTGGATGGCTGATCCTCGGCGGGTGGATTTTCGGTTACGGAGAAACACTTATTGTCGAAGCTGAAGTTGTTTCCAAAACCGAGAGCGGGAGCGTTATTCCAGTAATAGGGGTGATCGCCAGTGCAGTAATAAGCCCAACCCTTGGTCTGCCAAGCCTTGTAGGATACGGCGTCCATCTCCTGGGTTTCGCAATGGGGCACGCCTTCACAGGGTTTCGCCCATGCGCCAAGTGAGTGCACCATGACGATGAATGCAGTGACAGTGAATGCCACGATTCCAAGTACTTTACCTAATTGAGTCTGCCCCGCGTTCATAGCGTAACCCCCGTGAAGGGCAAACGCGTATGCAGGGAATCGGCCAATGAGGCCAGTTTTTGCAGGGGACTTTCGATGGACGTGGGGAGGGACATGACTCGAATCAAATTGGACAGCGTATCGAAGTGTTACGGCAAGAACCGGGTCCTGGATAACATCAGCCTGGAGATCGGCGAATCGGAGTTCGTAGCCTTTGTCGGTCCGTCAGGTTGCGGAAAGTCTACCTTGCTCCGGGTTATTGTCGGATTTGAGACTGCGACCGAAGGCGAGGTACGGATCGATGATGTTTTGATGGACGGCGTTCGACCGGGTGATCGATCTCTTGCCATGGTGTTTCAGAACTACGCGCTCTACCCGCATATGACAGTGGCAGGGAACATGGGGTTTGGACTCTCCAATCTCCGCGTTCCCAAGGCAGAAATCCAACGCCGTGTCCTGGAGGTTGCCGAGTCTCTGCAGATCACCGAACTTTTGGAGCGAACTCCTCAGGAGCTCTCCGGCGGCCAGAGGCAAAGAGTGGCCATCGGTCGAGCCATGATTCAGAATCCGAAAGCTTTTATATTTGATGAGCCACTCTCCAATCTGGATGCATCACTGCGGGTGCAGATGCGAATCGAGATTGCCAAGCTGCATAAGCGCTATCCTGTTCCGATGATTTATGTGACTCATGACCAGGTCGAGGCGATGACCCTGGCAGACCGAATTGTCGTCATGAATTCGGGAAGAATTGAGCAGGCCGGCAGGCCTCTCGATCTTTATCATCGGCCTGCTAATTTATTTGTGGCGCGCTTTCTGGGCTCTCCTTCCATGAACCTGATCGAGTGCGAGCTCATACGCGCGACCGATACGAGGGCTGACGTTCGAGTTGAAAAGGACACGATCCTCAGTGTGGACGTGGACGCAAGGTCTTTGTCTTCTGATAGCCACATCACTTTGGGGATTCGTCCTGAGCATCTTAAATTAGTGGAGGAATCCTTGAGCCAGAATGTGGATGGGATTCATGCGCAGGTCACTTTCATTGAAAAACTCGGCAATCGATCTCTGATCTACCTCAATCGCACAAATGGGGATCAGATTGTTGCGGAGAGCAGTGGCAGAGACGACGGACGGATCCATATTGGTTCCTGGCACCGTTTGAGAATCGATCCACGGGAAGCCCAGCTTTTCGGATCGGATGGAAGCGCCATGCCGAAGCCTGAATTCAAACCTGAAGCTCAGTCAAACCGAGGAGAGCCACCGAGTGACGTCACAGTCCCTCAAGCGTCGTAACGCTTTTTCCGCAATCGCGTTTTTGTTCCCTTTTTTGCTCATGAACGGGGCCTTCCTGGTTTATCCCTTTCTGAAGGGAATCTGGATGAGTCTTCACAGCTGGGATCTGCTGGGGCGCGAACATCGCTGGGTGGGTTTTCGGAATTATGCTCGCATGTTCTCTGATCCACTGTTCTGGACATCTGTCTGGCATACGATTGAATTCAGTCTGATCACCGTTCCTGCGATCACGGTGACGTCACTTCTTTTAGCCCTGGTTCTCAACTCGCGTCTGCGCCGTTACGCCATTCTTCGCGCGATATTCTTTGCGACCGGGGTATTCTCGGTCACGGTTGTGACACTGATCTGGCTCACAGTCCTCAATCCTTCTCGCGGGATTGTGGGGCTTCTGTTTCATGCCTTGGGTTTGGAGCCAGTGGATGTCCTTGCCAGCAGGCTTCTTGCGCTCCCAGCTGTCAGTGTCGCAACGATCTGGTGGTCGGTGGGACTTCCCATGGCGATCTTTCTGTCAGGCCTTCAGCAAATCCCGAAGGAAACGTACGAAGCGGCGGAACTGGATCATGCGAGCCGATGGACGATCCTCACACAAATCACGCTTCCAGCGCTCAAGAGAACGACCTGGCTTGTTGTCTTGCTTCAAGTGATTCTGCAGTTTCAGATTTTCGGGCAGGTGCTGCTTATGACTCGTGGAGGGCCGGCCTACGCAACACATGTTCTCGTTCAATATATTTATGAGGCCGGATTTCGGGATTGGGAGGTGGGATATGCCTCCACGCTTTCACTCTTTTTATTTGTCGTCATGTTTCTGGTTTCCCTCATCAGGCTCAGGGTCGGAAATCGGGGAGCAGCATGAAGAAACGATCCCTTTTCAGTCCGATGCTTCTGGCTTCAGCTTTTGCGGCGATTTGGGCGCTGCCCGTGCTTTGGGTCGTCCTTCTCTCACTCAAGTCAAACGAGGTGCTTCGAGAGGGGACGGTGAAAGCCTATCGACCTTATCCACTGACGCTTGAAAACTATTTCACTTTGTTCAAAGTTTCTCTGACACCGCGTTGGCTTCTCAATAGCTTCATCGTTGCGGGAAGCATGACAGTAGCAACCTTGATTGTCTCGTCGCTCGCGGGATATGCATTGGCTCGGGTGCCTTTTCGAGGGCGAGGCCTGCTCGTTGCTTTCTTTCTCGCTGGAATGATGGTCCCTGAATACTCCGTCATCCTGCCGCTGCATTCCCTTTTTTCAAAATGGGAACTTCATAATACCTACGCAGCGCTCATCTTACCGCGCCTCTCCATGCCTTTCGGCGTATTTATGATGACTCAGTTTTTCAAAGCCGTTCCAAGGGATCTGGAAGAAGCCGCAGAGCTCGATCATGCAAGCCATTTGAAAATATTTCTCAAGATCATGCTGCCTCTGTCGCGCCCAGCGCTCACGACATTAGGGATCTTCACCTTTCTTTATGCCTGGAATGACTTTCTTTGGCCGCTGGTCTCCGCCACGGACTCAAGCATGTATACGGTGACAGTCGGGCTTTCGTCTCTTCAAGGCAATTTTGCCCAATCGGAAGGACTAGGGTTTCTCATGGCGACTGCCGTGTTCGCAAGCCTGCCCATGGTCGTGGTCTACCTTTTGTTTCAGCATCATATCGTTCGCGGAATCTCGCTCGGTGGAGGGATCAAGTAAATGAAGATCCTCCGCTGGGTTTTGGTGATCCTGCTCTTGGCTGCTGTAACGTTCCAAGCAGTGTTTCGCAAACAGCTTGAGAAGGGGCGCGATAATGAAATCACCCTGTTTCGGTTCTTCGGCGGCTGCTCGGACGAGTATGGGTCTACGTTAGAACTTCCTCCTGCGGCCAGTGAATGCGCCGTGATTCAGGTCCTTACCAATCGTTTCAACGCCGAGAATCGCCTGGGGATCCGTGTGGTCACTCAAACCGCTGAATGGAGCGGATATTACGATCGTTTGAGTGCTGCTTTTGCGGCTCATCGACCCCCTGAGATCGCTGTCATGCATCGAAGTGTTTTTGCGGATTTCTCCCGTCGCGGACTGCTTGAGTCCTTGAGTCATGATCTCAGCCTGCATGGAGTGGAGTGGAGCGACTTTGAAGAGTCAGCTGTTCAGGGTTTAGGTGAGGATCATGAGCTCTATGCCATGCCCTATGATTTTCATGGACTGCTCTGGCATATCAATCTGGATCTACTCACGCGGGCCGGACTAGTCACTGAGAATGGAGAGCCGGTTCTGCCTCAAACGCCTGACGAGCTCATGACTCAGGCAAGACAGGTGAAAGACAAGACAGGGAAGCATTATTTTGCGATTCCCTCGCAAACCGATCCGATGCCCACCTGGACCTGGGAGAGCTGGGTCTGGCAGCAAGGATCCGATCTCATTTCTTCTGACCTCAGGCACTCGAGCGTGGCCACCCCTGCCGCCCAGAAGGCGTTGAAGTTCCTGAGCAGTCTTTACGAGCAGGGCGCTGCGAATCCTTCACAGGATTATGCAGCAGCTGAGCAAGCTTTTCTCGATGGCAAGGCTGCTGTCTTGATGAATGGCACTTGGGTGGTGGACGCCTATTTCAAAAAATCGCGTAAGTCCGAGTCAGAGCTCAAACGCTACCGAGCCTTTACTCCGCCATCTTTGTTCAGGAGAGGAGCGAGTGAGGCGGCATGGACAGACAGTCATGTGTGGGTGCTTCCTCGGGGAAGCGCAATCGCGGACAATCCTAAAAAACGGGAAGCAGCCTTGGAGTTTCTTGCATTTCTCTACAAAAACAATCTTGAATGGGCCAGGACGGGTCATCTGCCCGTCAGAAAAAGCGTCCTGCAAGGTTCTGCATTTCTGAGTCTTCCCGAGCGATCTCATTACGCTTCGCTGGCGAAGATCGCCCGCAGACTACCGCCTGCCCCCAATCAGCGTGCGTTGCAAGATGAGTTAGTTCAACAAGTGAACTCGACCTGGCTTTCAGGTCAAACTCCGCAGGATGCTCTTGCGCGCGCTCAAAAGAGAACTCAGGAGATCCTGGATCGCGCGGTAGGGCATTGAGCGCACAGAGCGCACCTTACTTCAAAGCCCCAGGTGACACCGACGGCCCAAGCACAGGTGCAGACTCATCAGCGGTTTTTTCAGCGTCACTCTTGGCAAGTTCCTTGTTCTTGCGCTCGGTGATTGCCCACGAGTTTGGACGTTCTTGAGACATTTTCAGAGCGGAGCGAAGTGTTTTCTCATATTCGTCAATGGTTGGATTTTTTACTTTGATCCGCAGGATGCCCTTGACCTCAAGCTCTTTGTGAAGCTCGTGCGGGCCGCAGGAATAGGAGCGATATCCAAAGGGTGACATCACACTTCCTCTTTGCATCGAACGGTCGAGGTCACCGTTTTTGACCATATTAAACCCGGCCCAGGCCATTCCTGTACCCGCGCCGATGTAAGATGGAAAAAATCTAAGGTAAGCGTCGTTTGCGACGGCTCGGCTTCCTTCAAAAAGGTTGGCGCCTCCGCCCAGGACTTTGCCGATGGACGCGACTTTCTCAGCAGCTTCCGGACCCTTTGCAGCGATCCGCTCACCGATGGAGGCTACGCCTCCGGCAAGCACTTTCTGCGCAAGCACGCCGACCGCAAGCTCCGTTATGCCGAAGGCGAGTGCAGCGTCGCTCAGAAGCGGTTGTAAATTATCCCTTGCGCTTCGCTTGATCAGGTACTCCCAATTCGCTCTGAGCTCGTCTTCTGTGTAGTACTGGCGCTCAGGTTCGATGGGCTTGCATTTGTCCATCACGTGTCTTTTCAGTTTTTCGTCAAGGCGGCCCGTGCAGGTGAGAAATGCTGTATTGCCTTGCTCCAGATGGCGGATCACGACGGCTTTGTCGGGACTTGCTTTGGACCAAAGAATCGTGTCGCAGTTTTCTGTTTGCTCCGTTGCCGCAAATGCGGAGAGAGAAGTTGAACCGATCATTAAAGCTACAGTTAGTTTTCTCAAAGAAGCCATGCGGCAGGAGTTTGCAACCCAGGTGCCGCAACTTTTCCGTTTGAGTGCCTTGATCTTTCTAGGTTTCCGGACTCAGTCTCACTCGACACATCAGAGGAGCCGTCATTTTTTTAAATCCTGATTAGGAGTTATACAGTGTTCATTTAAACAAGTTGATGCTCGGTCAGGATGAGAACTCGTTGCTCTCCGTTATGACTCGCGCGTCCGTGCTTTGGCTTTTGCACAAGACCCTGAAGGAACCTGACCCATTCTTAGAAGGAGAGTTTAGAATGAAGCAGAAAGTTGTCATTGCTTTGCTGACTGTTGCTGGGGCGCTCGGAGTGAAGAGCTTCGCGCAAACCAACATGCCAATGCCGGCCGGAGCTCAACCCGGAACCGCATCACCCACTCCGACGGCTACAGCGTCTCCTACAGCCACAGCTTCCGCAGGAGCACAGCAAGTGCAGGCGGCAGTACTCAATTCACAAGCCATCAATGTTCTTCATCACATCAATAACCTCGAGATTCAGGAGTCTCAGCAGGCCCAGGGAAGCCTTCAAAGCACGAGCAGCCAGGCTTACGCTCAGATGCTGATCACGGACCATCAGGCCAGCGAGCAGCAGGTCCAGCAATTGGCTGCTCAGCAGGGAATCACGCTGTATGTTTTTCAACCAGCAACCTATGAAGCAGCGCTGGATTCACAGCTTACAACTCTTGCCGGTACCACGATTTTTGACCAGGCATTCTTGCAAGGTCAGGTTTTGGGACATCAACGCGCCCTAAGTAACGTTCAGCTTCTTCAAGGGCTGGTTGTTGATCCTCAAATCAAGACTCTGCTGAACAATGCAGTTACGACCATTCAGCGCCATCGTGATGAGGCCGCTCGTCTGGCTGCCGCTCCTAATCCTTGATTCGCCTAGTAGTCCCCAAGCATGAAAATAAAAACGGACAGTCCTCCGGGACTGTCCGTTTCATTTTTACTTTATAACTGGATCTTCGAACTAACGGGTAGTGAACCTCCAGGTGCTGCTGGAAGTGCTGCCCTTGGAGTTTTTGGCAACAACGCGCCAGTAGTAAGTTCTTCCGCTTGCCAAACCTGACGCCTGAACACGCGTCGAAGTGACATTGGAGAGAGCAAGGCTTGGCGAGCTTGTTGTTCCGAAGTAGATGTTGTAACTGACTGCTCCGGTTGAGGCTGCCCAAGACAGAACTGGCGAGGCGGTGACACCCGTAGCACCGTTCGCAGGCGTTGGATTAACCGGCGCTCCGGGTAAGCTCACAGTTGCCGTCGGAGTTGGGGTTGGGGTTGGGGTTGGCGTAGGCGTCGCAGTTGCCGTTGGTGTTGGTGTAGGGGCTGTTGTCGCAGTTGGAGGATAGAGTGACTGAATGCCAGCGATGTCATCCGAAGCCAGGGTTCGGCCCGTTTGTGCGCATTGCATGACGGATGGATACATCGTCGCGTCCGTTGCGGTGGAATGGTTCAAGCCTAGCATATGGCCGAACTCATGAGTTGCGACGTCTTCAATGAAGACGCCACCGCTGCAGCCCGACGTGCCGGCGAAAAATTTCTGGGAAGCATCCCAGAATACCATATCACCATCGGTCATTTTTCCGGTGCTGTCCCACCAGGTGTAAGTCGTGGCGATCACGCTGGCACCATCTGTTGAGGTGGCGTCGCGAAAGAAGACCTGATTGACGCCATCATTGGCCAAGGTTCCACCTGAAATCGGCCCGCCGTAAATCAGGCTGATATTGGCTTTGGATTGCGTTCCCCAGGCATCAGCGCCCTGGCGAATCGCTGCCAGTGCGGCAGACGAAGATACGTCAAGATTAGCTGGATTGACGTAATATACGACTTGGTTAGTTTTCCACTTGGCGCTGGATGTCGTATAAGCGTAGCCAAGAGACGTGATACAAACCGCGGCAACTCCGGCGGTGAGAAGTTTTCCAGAATTCATTTTTCTGATCATGAGAGCTCCCGAAGATAGGTTGGCTGAGTGCGCCTTAGCGCGACTGTTGGGCTTTGCGCGTCTTTTGGCGAATCGTGTCCAGATCAAGACTGCTGTTTGCCACCTGATGCGTACCAGGCTTGAGTCGCAAGATTCCCTGGCCACGGCGGTTTGGGCGATATCCGTCTTCTGTCTTGTTCAGGAACGCTACAACTTCTTCACCCATGACAAGCTCAGGCTGATCCGAGACTTTCAACGTCATGCCTTCATAAGTGCCACCTTCGACCACCATGTCGACAGAGGAAGATTCGGTTCCTTTGAGGTTTTCTTGAACCTCCAGGTTGACGTGAGTGACGATCAGTTCATCACCTTGATCGTTGCGTTGTTTTTCAAAGCGCTTTTCTTTGACCTTGCCGTGAACCACGACATCAGATCCTTGGGCACGCTGTTCAATCGTCACGTTGGCCCGTTCCTGGCTCGCAAGACCGAGTCCTGGGACCGCAAGTAGTGCGAAAACACCCATTACCATCGGGCGACCGCCAAGCATTCTCATATCTCTCCCTATCTTGAGTTGCGATCGGAGTTTCCCCGATCGTCAAATTGGTTTGGCTAGGGATACCGATGAAGAGATAAGAAAGTTTCGAGGAATTTACTTGGCGCTTCAGTATTGTGACGAAGTTACGAAGCGCTCGGCGTCACGATAAGCCAGGCGCTTAATTTGCATAGGTCCTCGCCGACGTTCAGAAGCATCGTTTGATCCGTCCTCAAAATACCTGGCCTGAACAATAACCGATCGGTGGAGGATGGTGCAGTGATTAAACGGTGGCATAAGTCGGGTCCTGTAGCATTGGCGTTGTTGACTTTAATGACTAATCCGGGAATTGCGGAAACGCGCCCAGAGCGAGGGTCAGTGCATATAGATGATGACCCACCCAGGGCTGGTGGTCCAATTGAAGGCTTGAGCGCAAGTGAACTTCAAATGTTCGGGATCGGAACTTTGTTCGCCGGAATTCCGCACTCGGTGCTTGGCACTGAACCGGGTGCGCCGGTTCTTGGACTTGGACCTCGGTTCAATGCGACCAACTGCCTGAGCTGTCATGCGCATCCGGCAGCAGGTGGGACAAGCCCAGCCATCAATCCGCAGTTTGCATTAGCTACCGCTTTCGGTGCAAAAAACAAGATTCCATTTTTTGTGACAGAGCACGGCCCAATTCGCGAAGCCCGTTTCCGCTTCAATTCGGATGGTACTCCAGACGGAGGAGTGCATGCGATCTATACCATTACGGGCCGTCAGGATGCATTAGGTTGCAATATCACGCAACCCGATTTTGATGCAGCGGCTGCGACGAACAACCTCAGTCTGAGAATTCCGACGCCGATCTTTGGGGGTGGCCTGGTTGAGATGATTCCCGATGCGACGATTCTCGCCAACAAGGATGCAAGCCTGAAAGAGAAACGGAAATTGGGGATTTCCGGCCACGAAAATCGCAATGGAAATGACGGTACCCTAGCCCGTTTCGGTTGGAAGGCTCAGAACATCTCGCTTGAGATGTTTTCTGGCGAGGCCTACAACGTCGAGCAGGGCATTACCAACGACCTCTTTATGGAAGAGCGGGATCAAACGCCGGGATGCGTATTCAACACGGTTCCTGAAGATATCGCACGCTTCGATGCGCCTCCGCCATTCGCTGGTTTGAGCGCCAAGGTTGCATTCGTGCAGTTTTCGAAGTTCCTTGCGCCACCTCAGCCAGCACCTCAGACGCCGGAGACCCAGAGAGGAGCCACTTTGTTTAATAAAGTGGGCTGCGCGCTCTGTCACACTCCGCAGATGATGACTGGCCCTTCGACTATTACAGCGTTTGATCAGAAGCCTGTGAAGCTCTTCTCGGACCTTCTGGTCCATCACATGGGTCCGAAGCTTGCGGATTACGTCACACAGGGAAGTGCAGGTCCGGATGAGTTCCGTACAGCCCCTCTTTGGGGCGTAGGCCAACGCTTGTTCTTCCTGCACGACGGCCGTGCACGCGACCTTGTAGAAGCGATTCAGGCTCACGCGAGCACGAGTGAGCATTGCGGTTCAGATCCGACGGGCACAGCCGTGGGCAGTGACGGCGTTGCATGTAAGTCTGAAGCGAATGAGGTCATCCATCGTTTCAACAAGCTCTCTTCATATGAGCGTGGTGACTTGGTCAAGTTCCTGAAGAGCTTGTAAGCTTCGGCAATTATCGTTGAATTGGAGCGTTTTAATATGAAAGCAATAATGGTTTGTTCCATCGGAATATTAATGGCAAGTTCAGCCTACGCAGCAGATACCCGCTGTGGAGCTCAATCTTCAATCGGTGAGCAGGTCGTATCGGGTACGTGTCAGGAGGGGCGATGCCACGGTCAGCTTGCCTCCGTTCAGGTTGTGGCGGCGGGAGCTTGCTCAAGCGGCATCAGTTTCAACGCGACGGCAAACACCGCGCAAGGAACCGTGACGGGGGAATGCACGAACGGTCAGTTCTTTGCTCTTGGCTCCGCGCTGGTTCTGGAGTTCGCAGGAAAGTGCTCGGATGGCAGTTCATTCAGTGGCGGTGCTCGCACTCGCACTCAATGGGCGACAGGCACCTGCGATGTGAATGGGTCCTTCAATGCCACCATTAAGCCATGGAGACTTGCAATCTCCGGCGCTTGCGGCGCGGTTACTGCCGGGGTGCCGCCATTGTCCGACTAACCGTACTGGACGAGCGTGTTGATTTCGGAGCCGTCAAGACGAAGTCCGCGTTCTCACTTTGAGCGGCAATAACGATTTGGGCGCAAGCCAGGGCATCGGACAATGCTTCGTGATGGTTGAGCTGGATCCCGAGATGTCGGGCCACGTCGGGAAGTTTCGTGGGATAGATGTTCCAGGCCGCACGCGCAAGCTTGACAGTACAGGCAAAAGGAAGCGTTGGAGCGGTGATCTTGGAGGTCAGGCAACACGCTCTGAGTACGCTCGAATCAAATGAGGCATTGTGTGCGGCAACGAAGTCCACCCCTTCAAAAAGAGGAACGATTTTCTTCCAAACATCCTTGAAGGTGGGAGCTGACTCGACATCGCTCCAGGAGATTCCGTGGATCGATGTGAAAGTGAAGTAGCGATAGGGGGGTTGAATCAGGTGAACTTCCTTATGAACGATCCTGCCTTGCTCCACACGCACCAGACCGATTGAGCAAGCGCTGTCTCGGTAAGGATTGGCGGTTTCAAAATCAATAGCCAGAAAAGGGGCGAGAGTCGGTCGCGTCATAAAGTGAGAAGAGATTCTGTGATCAGAGAGAAGGAGTCAAGGGAAGACGCTTAGCTGCCCGTTTTCGGTGGTAACGGATGAGAAGAACGCCTGCCACGTTCTCAATCAGCAGAACCGTGTTTGTGAAGACGAAAACCCAGTTTCTGACAATAAGGCTGTAGATGATAAACCCGATCTCAGCAATGAATTGCCCCAGGTAGAGCCATTTGGAGACTCCCTGACTTGTGCCTTGTTTGTACTGAGTGTGGAGTTGTTTTTCAATCGTCAGGCAGAGAATGAAGGAGCTGAGCCAGCCGAGCCATTCCGAATTCATGAGAACATTCTTTCGACCTGGCGGCGGACGACCAGGATTTCATTCTGTCGCAGTAGTTTTTGAAGTTCGGTTTTCGCGTTTCTGATGAATTGGTCGCCTGCTTGCCCGCGGTTGCTTAGGATTCTCCAGATAACAATCTCGTCGCGAACGGTGACTCCGCCGATCTTCCAAAGGCCTTCGTTTTTCTGCCGCGTATCAGTCAGGCCTCCAAAAAAATCGATCAGTTCCTGACGAGTCTGCCGCAGGATGTCTTGGGAATAAAGCGTGCCTTGCGGACTGATCGTCGGAAGGTAAAGTTCGTATTCGAGAAAGGGCTGCGAATCAGGCATAGATGCTCACTGGAATGACGCTGTTGCACGTATGGGACCAGCTCAGATCGGAGCTACTCAGTGAGCTCGGGCATCCCACCTGCACACCGATGGGAATATGAAAATTTTAATGGTGCTCACTTCACATGACCGGTTGGGGAACACGGGGCGAAAGACTGGATTTTGGCTCGAAGAGTTTGCCGCCCCCTATTTCGCGTTTAAAGATGCCGGCGTTGAAGTCACGCTTGCTTCGCCAAAAGGCGGCCAACCGCCGATCGATCCAAAAAGCGACTTGCCGGAAAACCAGACCGAAGCGCAAATTCGCTTCAAGCAGGACAAGGCTGCCCAGCAGGATCTCGCCCAGACAAAGCGACTTGCCGATGTGAGAGCAGAAGACTTTGACACAGTTTTCTATCCCGGTGGCCACGGACCCATGTGGGACTTGGCTGAGAGCCCAGAATCGATCGCCTTGCTCGAAGCTTTCTATAGCTCTGGAAAACCTATCGCCTTAGTGTGCCACGCCCCAGGCGTCCTTCGTCATGTTAAATATCAGGGCAAGCCTCTTGTGGCCGGAAAACACGTGACCGGCTTCACAAACGGAGAGGAAGAAGAAGTCCAGCTGACGCACGTGGTACCATTCCTAGTTGAGGATGAGCTTCTTCGACTCGGTGCCATCTTCGAGAAAGTCCGCAACTGGGAGCCATTCTCCATTGTGGATGGGCGTCTGATCACGGGCCAGAATCCTACCTCGTCGACCGTCACTGCTCATAATCTGTTGAAGTTTGTAGGAATGGAGAAAGCGGCAGCCTAGACTTCTGTTGCATCGCTGGAACAAGATCCGCTAGGATCGGTCGCATGAAGAAGAACCAGTTTGCTTCTGCTGCCGTTTTTGGAATCGCTCTTGGCGGGGGAGCGCCTGGCGCAGGTTCGAATACTGAAGTTGAGCCCGGTGTCTCGCGTCGTCAGTTTCAGAAAGCGAACGCCAAGATCGGCGAGTGGTTGCATCTTCGAATGCCCGACCCGCAAGGCGGCCCAGGAAAAGAGCTCTTTGTGAATTTAGCAAAGCGAGTGACTTTTGTTTGTCCGGGCTCTAGCACGGGGCTTTGGCGAAGCAAGGCTCGCTCACAGCTCAAATGATGCGAGTCGAATCAATTCTCGCCCCGCCTTGCTGGAAAGAACGTCTCTCCGATAGGCGAGGAAGATTTTGTCCTCGTAGGTCGGCAAAGTAGGATCGTAAGGCACAAGGTCAGCACCGTCTGCCTTGGCAACACGCTCAGGCAGAATCCCAATTCCTTGCCCACTGAGGGTCAGCGTCCGAATCAGCTCCAGGCTTGGAGTACTGATCAGGCTCCAGCCTTTGAAATCTTTCGCGTGCGTCTTGCCGAGGATCTCTTGCATCTGTATCAGGTTTACATCAGCTAAAATCCTCTTCGGGAGCTGGTTTGCTCCGCGCTTTTTCCAAAACATCACCCGGTCATCACCGAGCTTCTTCAGGACAAGATCAGGATGCCGAACCGGGTTCACTACAAACCCGATATCTAAGTTGTAGGAGATCACCGCTTCGGTGATTTTCCTGGAAAAGTCGTGGACGAGCTCAATCTCGATTCCCGGAGCGTTTTTATGGATCTGATCGAGAAAGTTCGGAAGGGTGTAGGCTCCCACGCTCTGGTGGCAGCCTACCTTAAAGCGCCCGAATATTTCGGTATGCGATTGCTGAATTCCTTTATGAACTTCGCTCCATGAGTCCAATAGCGTGTGGGACTTGCGATAGAAAAGCGTTCCCTGGTCCGTGGGGACAACGCCTTGTTTTGTTCGGTGAAACAGCTTTGTTCCGAGCTTCTCCTCAAGCTTTTGAAGGCTCAAAGTCAACGTAGGTTGTGTCACGCCCAAGCGGATTGCAGCTTTTGAAACATGGCGTGTTTGATAGACTTCCACAAAGTATTCAATTTCAGTCGATGTAGCGAGCATGGGCATGGACTTATCATAAAAAATACCTATGACAGAAGCTCTCATTACCAATTTTATTAATATTGAAAGGTTCTTTATGCTGCCACTCAGAAGGGGATGAGATTATGGCAGCGTCTATCGGGGGAGCGATAAAGGTTGAGCCCGGGCAGCTTGGGTTATCCACGTTTTCGCAGGCTGCCACGGTAGCTAGCGAAATCTTGACGGAGGTCATGCGGTTTCGGCGTATCTCGGATTCTGACATGGCTTGCACTGATTCACCCTGTAAGAAGTGCTCGGCGCCGCATCTTTCCAAGGTGATCTCTGCGGTTGAGCGAGGACAGCCCATTACTTTCGTGCTCCCCGCGTTTCCAGGAAAGTCTCCCAATCCGGCTAAGGTTCTGGGGCCTTTGCCCGACATGGCTGAAAGGCGCGCTCTTGAGTTTTTGCAACACCTCTGTGATCGGATCGAGCGGTCCTATGCACCTGGCGCCCAAATGATCTTGTGCTCCGACGGCAGGGTTTTTAGCGACGTCGTCGGAATGCGTGATCATGACGTGACCGCCTATCAGGAAGAGTTATCGCAGATGATAGCCGAATTGGGTCTAAGCTCGATCTCGACTTTCAACCTTGAAGAGCTCTATGAGGATCTGAGTTTTGATGAAATGCGCGCGCAATTGATGGAACAGTATGGAGAGCCTCTTGAGCTTCTCAAATCGTCTGTTAGCCGTGGCGGTAAAACAGGCGATTGCTCGGTGGATGACAAAGAAGCTCATCGACTCTATTGCGGCATCACGCGCTTCCTTCTTGAAGACGCCTTTTGTCCTGGGCAAACGCAAAGCCGCACTGCACTTCAGAAAGAGTGTCGAATCCGCGCCTATGAGGTCATTCAAAGAAGCAAAGCATGGGGCGAGTTGGTTGAAAAGCGCTTTCCGGATGCTGTCCGACTATCCATTCATCCGCAAAGTTGCGGCGCAAAGAAGCTAGGCATTCGGTTGATCGAGCCGGATCAGTGGCAAACGCCCTGGCATGGGGTTGCGGTCGATCTGGGAGGGCGCTTTGTGCTTCTCAAGCGTTCACAGGCAGAGGCACTGGGAGCGCGCCTGGTGACTCAATCTGGGCGTCCCAGTCACTATGTCCTGACGGCTAAGGATGGGCACCAGCCATTCCAGGGAGTTGAAAATGGAAACTAAAACGATACGAGTGAATCCCTTTGGTTTGCTTCTGGAGCCTGTTGGCGCTGATGACGATATTTGCGATCTCGACGTGGATCTGTTGCGAGAACTGGTTTGGCGTGAGCGTCTCATCATCTTGCGCGGATTCCGAAATTTTTCGGGGGCCGACGATTTCGCCCAGTATTGCGAACGTTGGGGTGAAATCAGTGTCTGGCCCTTTGGAAAAGTCCTTGAGCTCGTTGAGCGCAATAATCCAGAGGATCACATTTTCGATAACAACTACGTTCCCTTGCATTGGGACGGAATGTATCGGCCTCAAGTCCCGGAGTTTCAGCTTTTCCACTGCGTTCGAGCGCCTCGTACCGGCCAAGGAGGCCGGACGACGTTTTCAAATACGGTTCTCGCCTTAGAAAACGCTTCCACCCAGCTGCGCGAGCTGTGGCAAAGAGTCACCGGGCACTACGAGCGCAGGATGGAATTCTACGACAGCAAAACAGTCTCTCCCATTGTTGACGCCCATCCCTTGAGAAACTTTCCTGTGATTCGCTATAACGAGCCTCCGAGTGAAGGGTTCTCGCATTTTGTGAATCCGCCGACTCTCGAGTTCACAGGCGTGAGCGGTGACGAGCTCTTGGAGTTTCATCGGAGCCTGCGGCAGGCCCTCTATTCGCCGAGCTGCTTCTATGCGCATGAGTGGCAGGAAGGGGATCTTGTGGTCGCCGACAATTTCTCGCTCTTGCACGGCAGGGAGGCCTTTGAAACAAAAGCCCCTCGGCACTTGAGACGGGTGCACGTGCTCAGTCGTCCTGCTTTGAATAACCCGCACCTTGTGTCTTATAAATGAGCTGGCAAATGAGCAGGCCAAACAATTCGCCAGAGGTTGACGTTGTCATTGTAGGAGCAGGTCCCGTAGGGCTCATGTGCTCCTATCTGGGACAGCTGTGTGGTCTGCGCACCGTTGTTGTTGATCAGTCTGACGGACCTATAGAAGCCGGCAGAGCGGACGCGCTCAATGCGCGTACTTTGCAACTGCTCGAGCTGGCCGGACTATTTGACGAGCTTTATCCTTTAGGAAAAGCCTGCAACACAAGTTCCGTATGGGCTGATGGCAAATTCATCTCACGTCAATCGTCGTGGTGGGACGAGCTTGAAGGTTGTTTTCATAAACACTTTTTAATGCTTGGACAGTCCCATGTCGAAAAGCTTTTAGACAGCAAGCTCCAAAAGACAGGCTCTGCGGTTCGGCGTTCAACAACTGTTGAGAACGTTGAAGTGGTGGAAGAAGGATGTCTGACGACTCTCTCCAATGGAGATAGGATTCAGTCGAGCTACGTGATCGGAGCGGACGGTTCCCGATCGTTTGTCCGCGATCACTTTAAGATCCCTTTTGAAATCGTAAGGCCCCAAATCGTATGGGCTGTCATTGACGGCATCATAGAAACAGACTTTCCGAAGGTTCCTGAAATCATCGTTTTTCAGGCAGAAACATCTGATGTGGCATGGATTCCCAGGGAAGGTACGATCGACAGGTTTTACGTCAGAATGGATACCCGGGAGTTTACTCTCGAG
>JBJMMA010000072.1:0-30047 GCA_045805065.1 Bdellovibrionia bacterium
CGCATCTAACTTAAAGTGATATATTTTGCCTGATGAGCGGCCTTGATCTTCCCAGACAAATCAAAGCGTTAGACGAAGAGATTCGATCGGGACGAGCGCGACTAGCGCGCCCTGTTCTCGTGGAATGGCTTAAAACGGATGCTCATCGCCTTTTAAACCGCCCTGACCGAGTGGAAGTCGGAAGTCTGTGCCGCCGATTAGGTCTCTTCACCTGGTCTGTCAGGCTTCTTAATCCTTGGGTTCGACCCAAAGCCCGCGCGCAGGCAAATGTCGCGCTTCCTGAGGAGATCGCAGAGTACGCCGCCTCCCTCTCCTTTTTAGGAGCAGATCGGGAAGCACTCACGCTTCTGCGCGAGGTCGATACGAACAAAACTCCTCAGGCGCTTTTGTTTGCTGCGTTCGCGCACTTCAGTCGATGGAAGTATGAGCAGGCGATCCCTGATCTCGAAAAATATGTGAGCCATCCCTCACTCACGGATTACGCCCGCATCATCGGGCAAGTGAATCTTGCGGCGGCATTGATCTTTTGTGAGCGCTGGACGGACGTTCAAGCTCTGTTGGAAGGCTTGATCGAGAACACTCGCCGCAACAACTACTCCTTGCTCCTGGGCACAAGCCTCATGATCTCCGCTCAGCACTGGATTGGCGTGGAAGACTTTGAGCGTGCAAGAAAAGATCTCGAGCAAGCGTCAGCTTTGAGTGAGTCGATCGATGGCATGGACTTACTGCTCATCGAGAAATGGAAAGCGATTCTGGATCTCGCTCGCGACGGAAATTCTCGCAGCGAGCCCCTCCTGAAAATTCAAGCCAAAGCCCGAGAGCTCAGGGAATGGGAGACGGTTCGAGACTGTGACTTTCATCTCGCACGCTACACTCAGGATCTGCAGCTTGGGCGACATCTTTATTTTGGAACTCCATTTGATGCTTATCGAGCAAGACTGATCCAGAAGCTGAGGATATCTGAACCTGAAGCGACAGAGCGCTTTGAATGGCAAATCGGATCAAGAGGCAATGAGTTCCAAGTCGACGTCGTATCTGGCGAAAGCTCCACTCGAAACACGTCTCTGAAATTTGGCCAAGTTCCGCAAAGACTCTTAGCACTCCTAGTCTCAGACTTTTATCGTCCGCATCGAATCGCGACACTTCACGCTGATCTCTTTCCAGATCGACACTATCATCCGCTCCACTCTCCCGCCGTTTTGAGACAAGCGATTTTAAGGCTTAGGAAATGGCTTTCTGAAAGTAAGATTCCACTTCAGATTGAAGAAGATCAAAGCACGTATCGATTGAAGGCACTTCGGCGTTGCGAGATTCGCGTGCCTCCCCTGGAAATATCCTCCGCGTCCACTTGGGCAGACTCTTTAAGAGATGAGCTTAACAGGCGAGGCTTCATTAGTCGCTCAAGCGCTGCACTCTGCTGGCATGTCTCGGAGAGAACTGCATTCAATCGTTTACAGGCTTTAGTGGCAGAAAACCTTCTCGTCCGAGAAGGAAAAGGACATGCCACTCGTTATCTTTTTAAATAATGCACCAAATACTAAGTTTTAAGGTGCCAAATGGGTACCTTAAAGACTGGCCGAAGGGCTCGTCGTAGATGACGGGTTTATTCCCTGATTACGCGGAAAGCGCTCGAGGCTTATAAACAGCCGATTTGAAAAGAAAGATCGCGCTTATTGGTTGGATCAGGAATGTTGTTCGCGTCGGGATTGAACCAGCCCAAGCCGTTGTATGCGAGCGCTTGGCCATCCGGATAAGTGTTGGTGTCCGTACCAAGCCAGGCGATATAAGCGGAATTGCTCCAGCCGGTGCTGGAGTTGAGAACAATCCAGTAAGTCGTCTTTGCCGTAAGCTCAGCAATGGGTGCGCCTAAAGTGAAGGTCACTACTTGTGCTGTCGTCGTGACCTTGGAAACTGAAAGCATGGAAGTTCCAAGCACGGTGCCAGTCAGATCAGGAGCGCCGTTCTTATCAGCAACGATTGAGACGTAGAGATTTCCGGAAAGATTTGCACCCACTCGTTGAAGACCTAGTGCCACGGTTTTCACGTTCTTGACCGTTGCCTGAGGCTTGAAAGATTGAGCAAGCTCGTTGCCCCCCAGGCTTGGATCGAGAACATTCAGTGCGGCGCTGCTGACAGTACTCACTGACGACGCCGCACAAGTCAGAGAGCTTCTCCCGGCATCCACCGAAAGGTCACGGCAAGAAACTGCGCCAAACCCTAATGCGGCCATTCCGATACTTGCTAATGAGACTTTCAAAATCGGCTTCATCTTGCTTCTCTCCACTGATGCCCGAAGGGCAGTCTGTAACGGGTTCTATACAGCAAAGTCAGCGCCAAAAGCTCGCAGCGACATTCTTCAACCATTCTGCAGCTTTAGTTTAAGCCACAAATCGGCTGAGACCCTCAATCCTGAACGACTGTCCAAATTATTGACAGGTTCATGGATAGATTCCAGGGCAAAAGCAACTTTCTTCAAGTTTCGCGTCTTGGGCGACGAAAAGTGAGACATGAAAGCTCAAAAGATCCTGATGGCTTTGGTGGCAACTCTCCTCTCTGGCTGCGCAACGACGGCTAATTATCAAGCCAAAGTTCAAAGCTGGGAGAACCACGACGCACTGGCTCTTGTGAAAGCGTGGGGTCAGCCTGATTCGGTCGAAAAAATGAGCAACGGAAACAAGATGTACGTCTACGCTCGCCTCAAACACATGCCTGTGGCTTACGGATCGCAAAGAGCGATTGCAAGCGTGGATGCAAAGCAGACTCCGGCTGGTGGCGAAGTTTACATTCAATGCGCGACTTATTTTCAACTCTCGCCAGCAGGCAAAGTCGTCTCGACTGAGTTCCGTGGTGACGAGTGCAAGTCTCGCGACTAATCTGTTGATCTTCTAGACATCCGTAAAGAATCAGACTTCTTCCACTTCGAGTGAAACCGTTCACTCGGCCGAAATCACTCGCGTTTTCATGGCTGCCCCCCAGCACAACGATTGCACCATCAGCTGGGTATGAGATCCCAGCTCTATCCATTCAAAGTGCTCGCAGCCGTACAGTGCATCTGGATCTCAGCTCTATTACTGGCACTCGGAGCCTGCAAAGGATCCGAACAAGAAGCGACGCCGACCATCCAAAGCGCTCGCGAAGACCTTCCCTCCCCGATCGATCCTGCAGCCCTCAGCGAGTTCAAAGATGCGTTTGAAAAAGATGAAAGTCATTCAGTGCGCTTTCACCTTCTTTCGCGGAATTTCTACATGAGACAGCGGATCGGTCAGATCTTCATTGGCTGTAATCTCGATGGAAAAAACGAGCGCATCTGTCTTTTAGACACGGGAACCGCAGCATCGAGCGTGCCCGAAGATCCCTTCACGCTGACCTATGATTCGGCTGGAAAGGTTTATTGGTATCTCAAGGGAGCCGTGACTCAGGTAGGTCATTCCATTGACCTGAAAATGTTCCTGGCTGCAGGGGCCGCCTTTAGCAATACCCGCCTCATGCGCCTGTTCCCGACTTATTTTCCAGTCAATCTGGCGTCGCAAGGAATCGATGGTGTGATTGGAGAAGACTTGCTTCTTGAAAGCGGCCTCACCCTCGATTTTAAAAACTCGCGAGTCGAGATTGGAAGAATCGGCGATCGAGATAAACTCCCCAACTCTTTTCGGCTGAATCTGAACCAGCAAGTCGTGATGCCTGTGGAGCTCAATGGAGACGCCGTTGAAGCTGTTTTTGATACCGGGGCTTCGTTTACGGCCGTGAATAGGAAGTGGATCCAAGCACACTCGGATCAGTTTGAAGAGCTTGAAGACGCGGCGGAGAGAACTTTTTCAGGTGAGATCAATAAGACTCATGTCTACCGAGCCAGAATGTTGAAGGTCGGGGAAGTCGAGTTTTCATCGCTTTATGTGATCGCGCTCGATTTTGCCCGGATGCCATGGCTGGATTCAAAAACCGTGGTCATCCTGGGCTATAACGTGATCTCAAAAGGCAATTGGAAACTCGACTACCCTTCCTTGCACTGGTCTTTTAACGCCCCGTCACTGCGGCTTTAGCGTCCACGCGTCCTTGTGATACGACTTTGCCGTTCAGATTAGCGGATGGAGCGCTCGAATTGATGAGACGTGATTTGACTTCTTCTGCGGTCAAATTCGGAGACTCAGAAAGCATGAGAGCCGCGACACCAGCCACGTGTGGCGTTGCCATCGACGTTCCGCTCAAGCTCTTGTAGCCGCTCTTCTTGTAGGTGCTGAAGATGTTCACTCCAGGAGCAGCGACATGGACCTTCGTTGCGCCGTAGTTTGAGAACTTGGCAAGCTTCTCGTTATTATCGATTGCCGCGACAGATACGATGTTAGGCAGGTCATAGCTTGCAGGATACGAAGGCATTCTTCCGTCGTTGTCCTTGCCTTCGTTTCCAGCTGCTGCGACAAAGAGAATGCCTGCATCGCTTGCCGCTTTGACGGCATCGTATACGGTTTGCGAGAAACCACCGCCGCCCCAGCTGTTGCTCATGACGTTGACTTTCATCTTGCGTGCGTAGTTGATCGCATTCACAGCATCAGTCATGCTGCCGCTTCCGTTCTTGCTCAAGAACTTCAGAGGCATGAGCGAGACTTTCCAGTTCACGCCGGTGACGCCGATCTTGTTATTTCCGGCTGCGCCAATCACGCCTGCGCAATGGGTGCCGTGGCCGTTGTCGTCATCTGAGTTAGCGCCGTTCTTTTGGAAGTTCCAGCCATGGATATCATCGATATATCCGTTGCCATCGTCATCCTTGCGATTGTTCGCGACTTCGCCTGGATTGGTGTAGAGATTGTTCTTCAGATCCGGATGATCCCATTGAATCCCGGTATCGATGACGGCAACCACGACGTTTTTATTTCCAACGATTCCTTGTTGCCAAAGTGGAAGAATATTGAGGTCGATACCTGGAACGCCGGTTTTGCCGGCAGCGTCTTTTTGTCCGCCGTTATACATATTCCACTGCTTGGCAAAATTGACGTCGTTTGGAGTGCCTTGAAGGGAGTCGGCAGTGACCATCGTGTGATAGATGTAGTTGGGTTCCGAGTACACAACCGCAGGCTCGCCTGCCAGAACATTGAGAGCCGATGCGGTCAGTCCGTCGTCCTGCATCTTGATCACAGCCAGACTCGGATCCGTTTCCAGAGGCTGAACCGTTTGAATGGCCGTTGCACCCAGACGTGAATGAATCGTGCTCATGACTTTCACGTAACCCGCACGAGAGCTTGCTCCGTCTCTGAACTTTACGACTACTTCACCCGGGACATGGTCAGGCAAAGCGTCTTGTGCATAAGCTGGGTGAGCAAAGGCTTGAAAAACGGAAAATAGGACTAGAACCGCGAGAATGCGGAAAAGGGATGGCATTGGCTGGAACCCTCCTTGGATTCAGATACCGAACGGCTAGATCTTATTTTGCCAATGCCGATTGTCAAGAAATGGTTAGAGCAGGCTTGCGACAGGCTCACCGAGTCGGATCAGAGTCTCGCGTTGTTTTGCGGTCTGTTCCAGAAGATCCGCATCAGGCTTCCAGCGCCCTGGCTCGCCGAAAACGATCACAGTCGATGCGCCAAAGAGGAAATATCCTTTTTCGTCACCGCGCTGAAACGTCCCGTTAGCCATCTGATTGGCAGCATGAGTCTGAACGATTTTCCCGACACAAAGGGCTCCGACTTCCACATAAGCAAGACGTCCAAAGTTCTTGGTCTCAAGGATACTGACGTGGCGCTCATTCGTTGCCAGGATCTCGCCCTTATAACGAAGCGCCAGAGGATTCACCGAGTGAAGCTTGCCTGGAAGCCTGCGTTGCTCGGTGATGCGACCGTCATCCGGAAAGTGGAAGCGATGGTAATCCGTTGGGCAAAGACGCGCGAGAAGCATCGGGCCACCTTCAAACGGTGCGGCAAGCGCTGCATCTTCCAAGACCGCTTTTGCCGTGAGCCACTGCCCTTTGACCGGAAACTCAAGCGATGGATCAACGCGGTCAAACGCGAAATAGCGCGCCTCGCTGAACGCAGGCATGCGACCCGGCGCGGCTTCAAAGTGGCGTGCGCCATCACGAAATTTCCGGATAAAGAAATCGTTGAACGAGTCAAACTCGCGGCTCTCGTACTCTTCCATCGGAATTTTGAATTTCTCGATAAAAGGGCGCACTTTGTGCCGGCTCATGGATGAAGCCTGATACGCGCCATAGAGCTGGCTTGGAAGCCTGCGCGAGAGCACTCCATCCGCCAGTGCCTGACCGATCGGAGTGCCATAGAGCCATCCCACGACGGCCTCGCCATACACGGCTTCAGTCTCTTCAGCTTTTTTGTCTCGGTTCCAGTAGCGAATCGGTTGCGGTGTGCTCATGAATGTCTATTCTGGTGCGTTGTTTAAACTTTTTTGCGTAATCGCAGCTTACGACTTTTTTTCTCAGCCGCAAGAACTGCTTTAATGAGCGTGACCCGGAGCTTTCCTTCTTCAAGCGCCATCAGCCCATCGATTGTGCAACCGGCAGGAGTGGTCACTTCGTCTTTCAGCTCGGCAGGATGTTTACCACGCTCGAGCAGCATCTTAGCAGATCCCGATAAAGTTTGTGCAGCAAGTAACGTGGCAACATGCCTTGGAAGCCCGACTTTGACGCCTGCTTCGCTGAGTGCCTCAATGATGAGATAGACGTAGGCAGGCCCGCAGCCGCTCAAACCGGTCGCTCCATCCATGAGACTTTCCTCAAGCTGAGCGGTTTTTCCCAAGGTTCCAAAAATCTTTGCCACAAGCTCAGAGTGGGCGCTCTTGGCGGAAGGGCCTGGGCAATACACAGTCATTCCCTCCCCGATCAAACAGGGGGTGTTGGGCATAGCACGAATGACGGCAGCCTTGCCTCCCGACCATTCATGAATCTGCTGCGAAGTGATGGATGCGCAAATCGAGATGATCAGATGTTTTGAAGTGATTTGGGTTGCGACGGATTTCAGAACCGATTCAGCCTGGTGGGGTTTCACGCAGAGAAGGAGAATGTCTGAATCCTTCACAAGATCCGCATTATCCGTTGAACAACTGATTCCTAGACGCTTTGAGGCCTCTTTGGCGCTTTCTTGGGAACGAGTGGTTCCTCGAATGTGATAGTCGCGGTTGTGACCCGTTCGTTTGAGTCCCTGAACAACGGCTTCGCCCATCTTCCCTAAACCCATGATTCCGATTTTAGTCATCTTATCCTCTGGCCCTCTGGTGGAAAGACTAGTTTCTGATCTGGCCATTGCCTTCGATGATCCAGCGAAGACTGGTGAGCTCACGCAGTCCTACAGGCCCACGTACATGAAGCTTTTGCGTGCTGATCCCAAGTTCGCCCCCCAGGCCCAGCTCAAAACCATCTGTGAACCGCGTGGAGGCGTTCCAATAAACTGCTGCCGCATCGATTTCTCTTTCAAAGCGACGCGCTGCCTCGGGCGATTTTGTGATGATCGCCTCGGAGTGGCCTGAGCCATGACTTGAGATATGCTCTTCAGCCTCGACTTGCGAGCCCACCACCCGGCAGTTGATCTTGTAATCCAGATACTCGGTGTCCCAGCTCTCCTCGCTCGCAGGATACACTGCCTCGCGGCCTGAAAGGATCTTCAGCGTTTCAGGGCAGCCGAACCACACGACGTTCTTTTTCTTGAGAGTGTCGTAGAGCTTGGGAAGAAGTTTTGGGGCAACCTCATGGTGAACCAGAAGCGTCTCCATCGCGTTACAGACACCTGGACGCTGCGTTTTTGCGTTTGCCACGATGGTTTGAGCCATCTCAAGATCCGCATCCTCATGGACGTAGACATGGCACATGCCGCGATCGTTCTTGATGATCGGAATGGTCGAGTTTTCTACCACGTAATGTATCAGAGAATCGCCTCCGCGAGGAACGACCACATCAATCCATTGACGTTGCTTGAGAAGAAAAGCCGGGATCTCGCGATCTGGATCTGAGATCCCCCACAAGACCTCGGGTGCAATATTTTGCGAATCAATGGCTTCGCTCAGGATCCCGTAAAGAACATCTGACGTGAGCCTGGACTCTTTTCCGCCCCTGAGAATCATCGCATTGCCTGCTTTGAATCCCAGCGAGAAAGCCTCAATGGCAACGTTGGGTCGCGACTCAAAGATCATGAAGATCACGCCCAGTGGAGAGCGCGTGCGCTGAACCCTCAATCCGTTCTCAAGAGTCTTCTCCTCATCAATCTCTCCGACAGGATCAGAAAGCGTGGCGACTTGCTTCAGGCTTTCGATCATCTGATCGATGCGCTTGTCATTCAAAGTCAGTCGGTCGCGAAATGCGGAGGTCGACTTTGCGGGATCGAGGTTTTTTAAATCCTCTGCGTTTGCCCGCAGAATCACTTCTTTCATTTCCCCTAAAAGCTTTGCAGCCTGAAGAAGAACGGCGTTCTTTCGCTCCGCCGACGCTGCTCGCAGGTAGCGCGCCGAGTTTTTAACAAGCTTGAGCTGATTCAGGAGATTTTGCTCAAGCTCGGTTTTCATTTTGAGGATCTCCGTCTCTTTTTCTTTTGGCTCTTTCTCTTTTGAGCCTCAATCACCGTTCCAACCGAGTGATTTTCAGCGGCATGTAAAAGAACGGATGGCACATCTCCTCGAACAAGCCAGGTTTCAGTCCCGCTTTTTGAAGCCTCAGCGGCTGCGCGAATCTTTGAGTACATCCCGCCTGTGCCGCGGTTGTTTTTCTTTTTACTCGAGGATCGGGAACTTCCCTCTAGCGCGCGCAAAAGCTTGGCGTCGACGCCTTTGAGCCTTGGAATCAGCTGCGCGTTTGGATTGGAATTTGGATCGGAGTCGTAAAGACCCGCAACATCCGTCAAGATCAGCAAGCGATCGGCTTCAGCAACGCGCGCAACTTTGGCGGACAATGAGTCGTTATCGCCAAATTTGATTTCTTCAGTGGCCACAGCGTCATTCTCATTCAAAACTGGAACCACGCCCCAGCTCAAAAGCTCTTCCAGAGTATTATGGAAATTCTCGCAGCGCCCGGGATCCGCTAAATCGCTATAGGTCAGGAGAATCTGCGCCCCTAAAAGGCCTGAAGTCTGAAGCGCGATATTATAGAGATCCATGACGAGCGGCTGACCGATTGCGCTCAGCGCCTGCTTTTCGGAGAGTTTTCGGTTCCGTTTTTTGAACTCGGTGCGATCCACGGCGGATGCGATTGCGCCCGACGTGACCCAGATCACCTCGATCCCGAATTTTCTCCGAAGCTGCGCCACCTGCTGCATCCATGCGCGCACGAGGAGTGGTCCGCCGCTGCAGACGATGTTACTTCCGGCTTTAATGACCCACCGCTTTTTGGGTTTGGTCATGAGATCAGGTCAGATAAGGACCCAAGCCTTGAGCCTTGCGAATCGCGTCCGCGATCTCGCGAACAGCGCCCCAACCCCCTGGGGACTCAGTGATGTAGTGAGCACGGGCTTTCACGGCATCCACGGCATGGGGCACCGTTGCGCTGAAACCCACACGCTCAATGACAGGGATATCAAAAAGCTCATCGCCCATGAAGGCCATCTGCTCAGTCGTAAGGCCTGTTGCCTCGATGATTTTGTCGAGGGCCTTGAGTTTGTCTTCATCACCAAAGAAGGCATGCTTGATCTTGAGATGCTCCACGCGAACTCGGACGTCTTTTGAGTCGCCACCTGAAATGACCGCGACATCGATCCCGCACTTCATGAGGACCTTCAAGCCATAGCCATCTTTAATGTGAAAGTGGCGAGTCCAGCCATGGCCTTCGAGCCAAAACAAGCGGCCATCCGTCATCACACCATCAATATCCAGGATGAGTAAGCGGATTTTTTTCAATCGCGCTTGGATATCAGGCGTTTCAAGAAGTTTTCCGGCTGCAGTCGTTGGGATCATCATAGGGATATCATAGCGTTAACAAACAAGTTCTGAAAGAAGCCTCTCGAGTTCGTTGATCGATTGTTCGAGCAACTCTGCGTTACCTTCTTTCGCCTCTTTCTCAATGCGAGCGCCTAAACTTCCCAAGGTGGGAAAGCCATAGGTCGGGCCGGTTCCTTTCAGGTTATGCCCGATGCGTCGCAACTCACTAAAGTTAGCGCTCGCGAGAGCATTGCGTCCCAAGCCCACATCACGCCTGCGATTGGCCAGGAAGTTTGGAACCAGCTCTTGAATGGCGGGATCAATGGACGATGGGTCATGGACTTTAATGATTGGGATCGGTGGATTTTCCGCAACGCATTCATCCAGTGCCTGAAGGATCAAGTCTTTCCGGACTGGCTTGGGAAGAAAACGGTTAAATCCCGCGCTCATGCACTTTTGGATGTATTCAGGCTCCGTGTGACCTGTCAGCGCGATCAGCGGCACCAGAGTCCACTTCCCTCCAAGCTTTCTGATCTCCTGAGCGCAAGTCAGTCCATCCATTCCCGCAAGCTCGATATCGAGAATAATAGCGTCATAGCTTTGTCGCGCAATTCGGTTCAAGGCGGTGGTTGCATCTTCGGTCTCGTCCAAAAGATAGTCTGACCCATGCAAGCACATGCGGACCATCAAGCGGATATCGGAGGAATCGTCTACGAGCAATACGCGGCTCATGAGTTTGTGACCCACTTTCTAACGGATTGAATGAGCTCCTCATCGGTCAGATCAAACTCCAAATACGATCCGTAGAGATTCTCAGATGTTTCCACCCAGGTCGATGCCACAGTCAGCAACCTGAATTTATCACTGCCGAACAAATCACTGAAGATGCCACCGCTGACAAGCAATGGCATCCCTTTACTCAAAAGATGGCGCGTGGTGATGCGAATCCCGAACTCGTCCACTTCGCGGATTTCCATCTCAAGCTCAACGATCGCCGAAAACCGCGTCTCGGGGGCTTTGACAAAAGACCAGCTCGCCTCATCCAGCTTCTCGGACGAAAAGAAGTTCAGAAGCTTTGAGGTCAGGACATCTCGATCCAAGGGCTTCGTAACATAATCGCTCGCGCCAAGCTCCAGAGCATGGGCAATCGAAACAGGATTGTGATCAGCGGATACGACAAGAATCGGAAATGGCACCAGCTTGAGCGCCCCGATCTGCTGAATCACTTCAAAACCGCTTTGACCACCCTCGAGCTGAAGGTCAATGATGGCCATATGGGGGCGATGAGCCTTGATTCTGGCAATGAGATCCTCGCTCTTTGAGAAGATCTCGGTGCGCATTCCAAGGCGGCTCAAAACCACGTTGAGAAGCGCGGTAAAGTCCGGATCATCATCCAGCAGGTAGAGCAAAGGAGAGAATGGAGTCGTACTCAAGAGCTCTCTCCTTTGATCTTCAAAAGTCTTTTTGTCAGAGTCTCGCTTAAGCCAGAGACATGAATTTTTGTGACGTACTGGCCTGAGGTGCTCTTCATACTCTCACCGGCGACAGATCTGAAGACACAAGAACCGATTTCGGCGCGATCAAATGTTTCGCTCTGAACATGGATCGGGCAATTGGGACCGATTTTGACGGAGGATTCCAATAAGAAGGAGGTCTCTCCCACTTTGAAGATTTGTGCGGGCACGGAGAACTGCATCAGAGGTCGTTGGTCTTTCGGAAAACGATAGACCTTGTACTCTGTATCCTTCAGGGCCTTTCTTATTTTCTGAATCAGAATCGAAGTCGAAAAAGGCTTGATGAGATAATCCACTGCGCCTGAGGCGATGGCCGAATAGACGGACTCGCGATCGGTCACGGCGCTGACCACCATCACTGGCACGCCTTGAAAAGCAGGGATCCCGACTTTCTTTTCAAGAAAGCGCAATCCGCCCTCGCCCGGCATCTGAAGATCCAGGATCACAAGATGAGGCACGGATTTTCGTGCAACTTCAAGCGCCTGGCGAACGCTTTCAGCCTCAGAGACCACCATGCCGGCGTTCTCAAGAATTTTTCGAATCAAGATGCGCATGTCCGGATCATCGTCGACGATGAGCACAGAACGATTCTGCAGACCCATAGTCTCTTATGATGCGCGAATCTATAGTTCGTAACAACCAGGAATCTTTTGCCGACTCGAGCTTAAATAACTTAAGTTTAAGCTTTCGCCTCTGGAAGAAGCTTAGGCTGCGCAGCAACCAAGGCGCGGATCGCCAGGAGTTGCTTAATGAATTCTCCTACATGCTCTAAATAAAAAGCATTCGGGCCATCGCTCTTGGCTTGTTGAGGACGTGGATGGCATTCCATGAAGAGCCCATCAGCGCCCGCAGCCATGGCGGAACGAGCCAGAACTTCGAGGTACTCGCGCTTGCCACCGGTGCTCTTTCCACCGGCTCCGCCACCCGGCGACTGAATCGAGTGAGTGGCATCGTAGATCACAGGAGCGCCAAAACGCTGCATCGCCTGAAAGCCGATCATATCGACGACAAGCGTATTATAGCCAAACGATGTCCCGCGCTCAGTCAGGCAGAACCAATCCTTGGGAGCGTTGGTGATACCCGTCTTTGTAGCCATTTGGGCTTCAACGGCTCTCACCTTCTCGACGATGTTTTTTGCATCCCAGGGAGCCAGGAACTGGCCCTTCTTGACATTGAGTCTGCGTCCGCGCTTGAGAGCAGCCTCAGCGCCCGCAACGATCATGTCCGTTTGACGGCACAAGAACGCCGGGATCTGAAGGAAGTCCACCATCTCAGCCACAGCATCAGCCTGCTCAGGAGTGTGGAAGTCGGTAAGAAGCGGAAGTCCCGTCTTCTCCTTCACCATCCCCAGGATCTTGAGACCTTGGTCCATCCCCGGGCCACGGAAGCCATCAATCGAAGTGCGATTAGCTTTATCGAATGATGATTTAAAATAAAGCTTCACAGGAAGCCCTTGAAGCTGGCGCTTGAGCTCGGTTGCGATTTCAAGAACCAATCCTTCGTCCTCGATCACGCAAGGGCCTGCGATGAGAGTCATTGGATTATTGGGATGGTCGTACTGCTGGGTCATGATGATTTCCTTTTAATGCTTAAAATTACTGCCCGAACTTATTGAATGCCCTTAAGGGAACGCTGAGCGCCTTTTCCGGATTCTTTTGCGGCCTTGATGAAAGCAGCAAAGAGCGGATGAGGAAGAAGGGGTCTGCTCAAAAACTCCGGATGGAACTGGCAGCCCAGGAACCAAGGATGGTTAGAGAGCTCAACCATCTCGACAAGCTCGGTTCCGCTGTTCTTATCCACGTATTTTCCGGAAATGACCAGGCCTTTGCCTTCGATCTTTTCGCGGAAGTGGTTTGCAAACTCAAAGCGATGGCGATGACGCTCGGAAATCATTTCTCTGCCGTAAGCCGTATAAGCACGTGTTGGCTTGCCGCCGGTCTTGGTCAAGATCTGGCAAGGATAAGCGCCCAGGCGCATCGTGCCGCCCTTGTCCGTCACCATCTTCTGATTTTCCATGATGTCGATGACGTTTTCTTCGCTTCCTGGCTTGAACTCTGCGGAGTTTGCGCCTTTGATTCCGCAAACGTTTCGAGCAAACTCGATCACCGCAAGCTGCATCCCGAGGCAGATTCCAAAATAAGGAACGTTCTCGGTGCGGGCAAACTCAACCGCTTTGATCTTTCCTTCAATCCCGCGCTCGCCAAATCCGCCAGGGACCAGAATCGCGTCCACAGTTTTCATGAGCTCAAGGTTCTTGCCCTGCTCGATTTCTTCAGAATCGATATAGAGCATCGTCACTTTCACATCGTTTGCGACGCCGCCGTGAACCAATGCTTCAGAAAGGGATTTATAGCTATCGCGCCAATCGGTGTATTTTCCGACGATGCCGATTGTGACTTCGCCCTTCGGATGGCGGATCTTTTCCACCATGTTTTCCCACCGGGAAAGATCAGGGCGGCCCGTCCAGATGCCAAGCTTTTCGGCGATCTTTTCGTCCAAGCCGTCTTCGCTCAAAGAAAGCGGAACTTCGTAAATGCTGCTCACATCAATCGCGCTGAAGACCTGATCGCCTGGAACGTTACAGAAAAGACCGATCTTCTCTTTCACGTCTTTTGGAAGCTTGCGATCGGAGCGGCAAAGAAGAATATCCGGCTGAATGCCGATCTCACGAAGCTCTTTTACGCTGTGCTGAGTGGGCTTGGTTTTCAGCTCCCCTGCTGCACCAATATAAGGAACAAGGGTCAGGTGCACGAACATGACGTTTGCTGCGCCTTCGTCGTTTTTCATCTGACGAATGGCTTCCAGGAACGGCAAGCTTTCGATGTCGCCCACGGTGCCGCCGACTTCAACGATCGCAAGATCGGCGTCAGCAGAGGCTTCGCGGATATGAGCTTTGATCTCATCCGTGATGTGAGGAATGACCTGCACCGTTTTTCCAAGGTATCCGCCAGCTCGCTCGCGGCGAATCACGGTGTCGTAAATTCTTCCGGTCGTGAAACTGTTCTTGCGTGAGAACTGAGCGGAGTGAACAAAGCGGGAATAGTGGCCGAGGTCGAGATCGGTCTCCGCGCCATCATCGAGCACGAAAACTTCGCCGTGCTGAAACGGGCTCATCGTACCTGGATCGACGTTCAGGTACGGATCCATCTTGATCATCGTGACCTTGATCCCACGAGCGTCCATCAACATGCCGATCGATGCAGCGGCGATTCCTTTTCCGATGCTAGAAAGCACGCCACCCGTAACAAAAATGTATTTTTTTTGCTTCGCCATGAGATCTCCGCTGTTTTTTCCAAGTTGTATCGGGTTTCCCGATTTCACTCAACGTTCGATTTAACTTAATGCTGAAGAGCCTGCCTGACTCGCTCAAGATCTTCAGGCGTATCCACTCCGATCGACAGGAAATCGACCTCAGTGATCCCGATTGCAATTCCATCCGCAAGCGCCCGTAGCTGCTCCAGGACTTCTGCCTTCTCTAATGCAGAAACTGGGAGAGCGCGGAACTTCATTAAAGTAGCTAGGTCATAAACATAGAGAACGACATGACGCTTGCAGACAAACGGCGATCCAGCCTCTGGCTTTGGTCCCCGGCTATAGGGAATAGGATGGCGAGAAAAGTAGATTGCCCGACCTAAGCGATCAGCAATCACCTTCACAACGGACGGCTCATTGAGTTCAGCCTCAGTCAGAAGCGGGGTCATAACCGTCGACATAGGGAATCGACCTGAGCGAACCAGCTCGACTGCTTCTTCAATCGCACGAGGGTCCATCATCGGTTCATCGCCTTGGACATTCACAAAAATATCGCCAGCCACCTGATCCGCAACAGCCGCAACCCGATCCGTCCCACTCTGAAGCTCAGTAGAAGTCATAATCGCCTTCCCACCAAACTTCTCGACCGCCGCCTTGATCCGCTCATCATCCGTAGCAACGTAAACTTCATCGACCCCACGAGCGAGCTTAGCCCTCTCATAAACCCACTGAATCATGGGCTTTCCATGGATATCCGCCAGAATCTTTGCCGGCAGACGAGTCGACGCATAACGTGCAGGGATCACAGCAATAACGGTCATAAAAGGTATCCGGCTCCTATTGGTAGAGTTGCGCGTCACGAGTTTTTCAAAACGCTACTGAATCAGCAACACCAAAAGGTGGTCGCCTCCTTTTGGTAGCGCATGCGCGTCATAACAATCGAACCGAATAAATCATTAAAATGAGAATTGGGATTGAAGATAAAACCCGAGTCGTTCCCAGGCAGGATGCCGAATGGGAATGCGACAGGAAGTCGCAACGAGGGCTTTTATCTTCAATCCCAATTCTCATTTTAATGATTTGTTCGGTAACCAGACTATGACGCGGTATCGCTACAAAAAGGAGGCGACCACCTTTTGATTTAGATCATGACTTCGGACTCTGGACGCCAGACGCCGTTCCATTGCTTGAGGCGAGTCTTGGGGCGAATGCGCGCAGTGCCGGCGGCGGCATCTGCTTCGTGGACTTGCTGAGGATACTCGATGAAGGCGTAAGTCAGACGAATGGCGCGACCGTAATCGTCGAGATCAAGATTGGTGGTCTCATTCCAGGTGCCATCGTTGAAGTACTCCTTCCCTTCACGCCAGCGGCGGTAGCGAAGGATATGAGTGTGACCAAAGATGACGGTGTGGATCTCATCGTTCTCTTCCAGGATCTTGAACGCGATCTTGTCGTAACTTGGATAAAGCGTGATCTCTTTCAAAAGACCAAACGTCGCACGAACACCTTGATGAATTTGATAACGACGGCGAAAAAGCACCGTATCGATCACAAACTTTGCGATTAGGAGCGCTGTCTTGATTCCCCACCAAAGGTCATGAATGAGAACGTGACGAATAAAAGCGGAGAACGGGCGAACCTTGTCGACATGAGGCTTGCCCTGCTTGACGTAAGGAAGAACGATCGCGACAAAGAGCGATCCCCAGGGAAGATTGAGGACAGGCTCAGGAAGTCCGCGGGTGATGAAAGGCCGCTTCATATCAGCCATGGCAAAGCGCTCATATTGCTGACCATGCTCGATATAAATTCCGTCCGCTTGGTAAGAGACATCACAGAAGTTCACTGGCGCGCCAACGGCGTCCTGAAAAACCTTGCGAGGTCCTGACCAAAGCATTCCCATATCGTGATTGCCGACAACGTATGTGACCGTATGTCCCGGCGTTGCCGCAAATCTTCTGAGTGCCTGGAAAAACTCAGGATGTCCTGCGACGATTTTCTCAACGGCGCGCACCACGCTTCGCTCAGTCACCATGTGCGTGTAGACGCCCCAGGTGTCCATCTGGAGAAGATTGAGAATGTCCCCGTTCAAGACGAGTTCTACTTCAGCATCCGCAAATTGACCCGAGCGATGATAATTGAGAAACTCGGCAAATTCGCGATCGTAAATGAAGTCTTCGAGAATGTTCTGTGTTCCATCAGCAAAGTAGCGCCCTTTGCCCAGGTGGAAATCACTGACGACAAGTTTGTACTTAGGCTTTGCAGGAGCAATTGCCTCGACTCCGCCCTCAATGGCGTTATCAGTTGAAGGACTCAACGGGGTACTCACTTTGATCACCGCTTTTTGGATGCAAACTTAGTAACGTTCTGGGCAACCTGATTTGTACTCGCATCAGGTTTTGGCAGACCCGCAATCGCAACGCTGTTGCGTGTGGTCTTCTTAGCATCATACATCGCATGGTCGGCGGCATCGATAATTTCTTTTTTGGATTTTGCGTGATCAGGAAAAATCGCTACGCCAATTGACACTGTGAAGTGAAGATTAAGACCTTCCTCTGACAGAAAAACGCGCTTCTCGACGGATTCACGAATGCGCTCCGCGACAACGCGAGCCGTCGGGAGATCACAGGACGAGAGGACCGCCACAAATTCGTCACCCCCGTACCGGAACACCGTGTCTCGCTCTCGCACGAACCGTTTAAAGTGCTCGCCAAGCTCGTTCAAAAGCTTGGTTCCCACCAAGTGGCCGTGATTGTCGTTGATTCCCTTGAACTTATCCGCATCGATGAAAAGAACCGCGAATGATTTGCCGGTGGTCTTGGACTGAGCAATTTCGCGATCCAGAATATAATTGAGATAGCGGGTGTTATAGAGACCCGTCGCATCGTCGCGATAAACCAGATTGGCAACGCCCATGTACTGCTCGATGTTCTTGCCGGTCACCTCGATCTGAAGCCTGAGCATTCTGAGTCGACTCTCAAACTCATCCAGGTGCGGAGGACGCTGCGGCGAAAGACTGACGCAAAAGTACTGACTTGGACCTGCGCATTTGAACCGGAAAACGAAGAGACCGGGCGTGAGCGTTCCTCTATCAATAAACCTTGTGTATTCATTGTGCTCAAGCATCCCGGGAATCGGGTTCGAGGCATGAAGGGAGATATCAATGATCTCTTCCATGGCCCTGTCAGTATGCCCTGAGCTTTCAAAATTATCGTCCACGCGAACAGGCTCCGCGCGCTCGGCTCCAGGCACAAGCTGGTAGATCGCCGTATGGTCGCACCTCAGTTCGCGCGAGAAATAGCTTTGAACGATGCCAAAGATCTTGTTCTGCTCGAGTGATGCCGAGATCATCTGGCAGCTATTGAGAAGATTGAAGACATTGGAGACGCCCGTGTCGCCGCCAAAGACTGCCTTACGATCCAGACCACGCTTGACGGCAAGCTTGAAGCCTTCGAGATTAAAAGGCTTCTTGAGATAATCTTCCGCTCCCAGGCGAATTGCTGCAACGGCCTGCTCCACCGTCCCCTGTTCTGAAATCAGAATCACGCTGGTCACTGGGCTGATGCGCTTGATCTGCTCCAGAATCGCAAGTCCATCAGCTCCACCCGAAAGGGCGCCACTCCCGTTTTTCCGGACGGAAGCATCAATGACAACCAAGTGATAATTAGAGCGCGAGATCCAGTCAAAAGAGTTCTCAAGACGGCTCATCACATCGACACGGCAATGATCGACCTCACGAATGAGATCCGAGTAAAGCTCGGTCTCCTTCGGATCCTCTTCAATCAGCAAGACATGATAAGCCGCGTTCTGAGATGCCATATCTTAAGATGCCTCTCGGGATGCCTTTTTCTCCGAAACCGCTTCTTCAATGATCGCTTTACCTTGCGCATCCAGCAATCCACCGGCCACGCGCACGACCTGCGCGGCCTTTGCCAACCTTTCGCGCAGCTGAGCGGAATTCTCCTTCTCCCTGGCGTTCTGATCCTGGAGCAGGTCGATATTGAACTCGAGCAGATCGATCTTTCGCTTGAGTTCCATGATCTTGGATTCACGAGCCGTGATCAGGGCCTCCGAATCCTTGCGCACGATCTCAAGCTTGTTCTCAAGCTCCTTCTCGCGCACACGGATCTTGCGAATATCCGTACGGACGCGCACTTTAAGACGCTCGATTTCCTCTGTTGCCTCAGTCACTTTGGATTCCAGCAGACGGGCCTTGTCGGTCTTGGTCTTGTTCTGAAAGCGAAGCTCGTCGATCTCGGCCTGCAAGCCTTGCAATGCCAGTGCCTTTTCTTTCTCAAATTCCTCGATTCGCTTCTGGCTTTCGCTCACCGTGTGTTCGAGTTCACCGCTCTTGCCTGACTCTTCACGAAGCTTCTTCTCAAGCTGCGCAATCTGATCGCGAGCCGACTTGAGTTGATTGGAGAGGATGGCAACATCCTGCTCACGAAGCATGAGGTACTTCTTTAAAGTTTCGGAATCGGGGCTATGAACCGCGCCACCTGGAATAACCGCATCACCTACAGGTTCGGCAAAAACAAGGGCCGAGCTCGAAGCGTCAGTCGGAATTCCCCCTGCCTTCTTGCCAGAAAACAGATAAGGAAGCTCGTCTTCCAGATCCTCTTCGTCGCCAGATGCTTGCGCAGCAGGTGAAGTGACCGAAGCAGCCACCGGAGCCGAAGTGTGACTTGCAGCCACTGGCATTTCGACCATTTCTTCCACTTTTGCATGAGCGCTCTGCTCGAAAGATTCAGTCATGAGCACTTGAGGCTCATCCTGACCGGCAGGCGATAACGCTCCTAAATCGAAAGCAGGAGATCCGCTTGCTGGAGCAATGCCGATGGATGAAGGATCAAGAACCGTCGTGCCACCTTCGGGCTGCTCCTCATCGGATGCAAGTTCCAAAGCTGGGCCATGGGAAAGCTTCAGTTGCTGATCGATCTCAAGGCGCTCATAAGGCTCGAGGTCTTGAAGCAGCGAGCTCTCCAGCTGTTGCGGCTCGACTAAATCAGGAAGGTCCGACTCGGAAAGAGCAACTGTAGCGGTTGCTGAGCCCTGAAGACCAGACGGAGATCCCGATGGCAGCTGAGAGGCAGGCCCGTGTGACAGGACAAGCGATGGCGCAGGCCCCGCCTCCGCCAGAGCGATCGCGGCTCCGTCGGCTGGCTCTCCTACGACTTCCAGAGAAGGAAGCGCCGAAGGCATCTCCAGTTTGAGATTTGCATCACGTGCGCCGGTCTCATCCGCGGAGGTTTCCTCGAGCTTGACGTCCAGGCTATCAAAGCTCAGGGACGAAGCCGAAGTCACCGTCGAGGTATTTGACGGCTTTTTAAGCTTTGAATTGGTTCCAGTGATCGTGGCAGCGGCAAAACGGATCGAATTGCCGAACATGGTCTCAATCGTCTCAATGAGCTCATCATCGGTGAATGGCCACCGCAGATAGGCGTTAACCCCCAGCGCACCTTGCTGGTGCTGGAAGAAATCCGCCTCATTCCATAAACTTGATGTAAAAATCATTGGCAAGTCCGACTGAGTCGGATCCGCCTTGATGCGCGCGATGAGCTTTTCGCCTTCATCCAAGGCGTCGTCGGTCTGGCCCTCGCGGTGAATAATGGCAAGATCCAGACTCGGACCGTGAAGCTGGAGCATTTTCCAGGCTTCCTCAGAGTGCGAAGGGATCAATACCACTGCTCCAGCCGCCTGGAGTCGGGCCGTGATCTTATGCTGCGCGTCGATGTGATGATTCAAGAGGAGAATCTTCATCAACTTCCTCATCGGCGCGAGTGTTCGATAAGTTGACAGTAATTTTGCGGAAAGCTAACCTTTTTAGACTGATATGACTCAACCTATCGCACCCGCTGTATCATCTGTCGGAGAATCCAAAACTTCCGCCTCCGACTCATTTGAGTCGACTCACGCGCAAGGGCCGCGCACCGGCTCATTTCAAAGTGGGCATGCCGGGGGAGCAGCGGATCAGCTGACAGTCCTGGTATTTAAAGATAATTTCACGGCGAGGACTTTCAAAATTCCCCTCAAGTGGATCAACCAGGTTGGCTGGATCCTGGCTGGCAGCTTTTTGGCGGTACTTCTCTGCATCGCAATCGCCATCAAATTGACGGTGTCGGCGCGCACTCATAAATTTAATACCAGTTATGTAAACTCAGATCCACAGGCCCAAAACAGGATTCAAGATCTTGAAAATCAGCTTAAGGAAGCGCAGAGCCGAATTCAGACACTGAGCGCGGCCAGTTCGGCACAAGCTCCGCAAGCGAGCGCAAGCTCCGTCACCAGCGCTCCGGTTACGGAAAACTCAGACGCTCCAGTGATCGATCCGGCATTGCTCTCGCCCTCCTCCCCGATCGCGAACTCCAAGCCATTTCTTTTCAAGGGCCTTCCGGATCAGCTTCAGGTGCAAACCGGCGAAGTGCCGATCACTCTGGGAGCTCCTTCCGCGCGCTGGAATGGAAAAATGCTCGCAGTCCGCTTCAATCTTCAATACGTGAGCAAGAACCCGGGAGGTCAGCAAGGCAGAATCGTGATTCTGGCGCGCGGCCCCGGAATGATGCTCGCCCACCCTGCCGAAGTCTTCCAGGAAGTCGGCAAAGACGTTCTCCTCAACCCGAACAAGGGTGAGTATTTCTCAGTCAGCCGTTACCGCGAAACCAAAGCTGACTTCGGCCCAATTGCCTCCAAGGACAGCATCAAGGAAGTCGAAGTCCTGGTTCTCAGCTCAACGGGGCAACTTCTCATTCACGAAAACATAATCCCCGGTAAAGCACCCAATGGGAGCGCCAAGCGTGCAGCACCAGCCACTCAAAGTGGATCAGACAGCGGACCAACGACTGAGGACGGCGAACAATGAATTTAGAACAAATCCACGAATCCGAGATCAACATCATCTCCCAGAGCACAAGGCTTGAGGGAAAGATCCAGTTTGACCATGTCACGCGCGTACACGGCGTGCTGGTTGGCGAAGTTCAATCCCGTGAAGGCAGCAAACTGATCTTGAGCGAGTCGTCAGTCGTGGAAGGCAATATCATCGCCGATATGCTTTTGATCGATGGCTATGTCCGCGGCGATATCAAAACAACAGGCAAGGTAAAGATTTCTCGTACCGGCCGCGTCGTCGGAAACATCAAGACCCCAAAGCTTGAGCTCGAGTTTGGCGCCTATTTCGAAGGCCGCTGCTCAATGGAATAAAACTGGGGAATAATTTAATACTTCCCGTCCAGAATGCTTTGCGCCGACACGCGCCTGACTTTGAAGCCAGCTTTCTTGAGGATCGGCTCGATCGTTTTTGCATCCCCTGCTACAGCGATGATGAGATGAGACAGATCAAAGCTTGAAGCAACGGCTGAGTTCACGTCCGAAGCCTGTACAGCCGAAATCTTTGGCACAAACTCATTCAAACGATTTGGGCCAAGATCATAAAGATCGTTCAGCATCCAGCGCCCCGCCACTCCCTCCAGAGTTGATGTCGAGAGCGGGAATCCTCCGATGAGGTAGTCCTTGGCGGTTGCGACTTCATCCGCTGGCACGGCAGTGGATTTCATCTGACGAAGCACTTCGAGGGTCTTCTTGATCAACTGACCAGTCGACTCGTTGCGAGTTGCTGCGGAAACCGAGAATACAGCAAGATCCTTGCTGTAGCCGATCGAACTACCGATGCCGTAAGTGAGTCCTAATTGGTCGCGAATCAGAGTGTTCAGCCGACTATGAAAGTATTCGCCCAAGAGCGCATTGGCAACGCTCAGAGGGAAATGACGAGGATCCTTCACAAGTGGCGCGCGAAACCCAAGTCGGACCTGGGCTTGATTGAGGTTCGGGCGATCCAGCAGGAGCACTTCGCCTGCGTGGGGCACGAAATTCAGTGAACGATAGGACTTTTTCTCATGCTGGGGAGCCTTCCCCTGCCAATCACCGAAAAGCGCGACGATCTTCTCGCGGAATGCCTTTCGATCCACACGCCCAACCACCATCAGAGTAGCGTTCTCTGGCGTGAAATTTTTACGCCACCATTGAACCACGTCCTCACGCTTGAGCCCCGCAAGCTCGCGCGAAGACAATACGGAGCCGCGAGCGTAAATCGTTCCCTGAGTCATGGACCGGCGATACGCAAGATCGACAAGACTATCCCCGTAATCAGCAAGCCGGCTCCATCCGTCCAGCATGCGTGCCTGCTCTCGCTTGACTTCAGCGGCCGGAAACTCAGGCTGTCTTACCAAGTGAGCCATGAGATCCAAAAGTGTGTCCGCATCGGGCGCAAGCCCATGGAAGCCGACATGAAAAGAATCCTCGTCAGCGTTGGCCGAACGAGACGCTCCCAATGATTCGACTTTCTCTGCGATCTGGCGAGCCGTAAGCCCCCCTGCTCCGCGGTCGATGGTCGCAGCAAGAAGCTCGGCTGTCCCGGATTTTCCGGAAAGATCATCGCGAGCGCCACTTCTGAGAAGCAATTCAAGATCAACCACTGGAAGGCGATCGCTCGTGAACCAGACAATTCTCAGACCGTTAGAAAGCTTCTCAACATCCGGAGTGGGTAACTTGAGCGCAGTGGGTGCTGCGGCAAATGCATTTGCGCAAACAAGAAATCCGGTCAGTAAAACGGACGCGATCGAGAATGATTTCTTCTTCATTTGGAGGCCTTTTCTGGAACAAGCGTCACAACAGAGCGGCTGTTGGGAATCAGATATTTTTGAGCCACGCGCTGAACATCGCCAGGCGTGACCTTGGTATACTTGGCGAGATCGCTTCCGAACTCGTAAGGATCACCCAAAATCACTTGCACGGTCCCGATGAGAGAAGCCAGTCCGTACGGCGTGCGAACACCATCCACAGCCTGAACCGTCAGCTGACGAACGGCGCGCTTCACTTCTTCCTGAGTGACACCGCTTTCCTGGACTTCCTTGATCAGCGCAGTGAGAAGCTCTTCGGCCTTCTCGGATTTCTTTCCTCTTTGCAGAGTGGTCGAAATAATGAAGAGCCCCGGGTAAGAAGGCGTGTAGTTGGTTCCGGAAACGCCCAGGCTGGTTTCCGTTTCCTCGACGAGCCTTCGATGTCCGCGCGAGTTGGTCCCCTCAAAAAGAATATTGGAGAGCACATCGAGTGCATAAGCATCATCTTCAAGCGCTGATGGGACATGATACGCCACCATCATACGATCATTCGCGACTTCATCTCTGAGAACCAGACGCCGCTCTCCGTTCTGGTCGGGCTCGGTCGGGATCTTGCGCGAGGGACGATCATGACGTTCGATTGGCCCATAGTGGTTTTTGATGAGCTGCAAAGTTTTATCGGGATCAAAATCCCCCACAATGACGACCGACGCGTTTGCGGGTTGATAGTTTGCCTTGAAGAATGCCTTGAGATCTTCGGTCGTGATCCGGAGCAGATCCTCAGGATAACCGATGACAGGCCATTGGTAAGGATGGATGCTGTAAGAGAGCTTCCAGAGCGCTTCCTGCATGCGGCCTTCGGGCGTGTTCTCCGTGCGCATACGGCGCTCTTCGAACACCACCATGCGCTCGGTGTTGAGCACTTGATCGCTGAGCGTGAGATTTGCCATGCGATCCGATTCCATGTCGATCACGCGCTCAAGAAGTGTCGGAACAAAATTCTCGTAATAAACGGTGTAATCGCGGGTCGTGAAAGCGTTAACCTCAGCCCCTTTGGCCTCAAGCTGGAGGAAGAACTGTTTCTCGGGGTATTTTGGCGTCCCTTTGAACATAAGATGTTCAAAAAGATGCGCGATCCCGGTGTAGCCCGGCTTTTCGTCAACGGACCCGACCTTGAACCAGGTCTGATAGCTGATCACAGGCACAGTGTGATCTTCGACCATGATGACCTGAAGCCCATTGGAGAGCTTCTCGACCCGCATCGGAAGATTCACCCCAAGCTCGCTTCCACGAGGGATCACTGAATGGTTATCAGCCACTTTTCCAGTGCTGCAACCCACGCCTGCAACGGCAAGGGTCAGGCCAAAAAGCGCTACCTTAAATCCATTTCCTCTCGCGGTACCATTGAATCGCATCGGCCATCCCTGTCGATAGATTGTACTTGGGACTATATCCCAGCATCAGCTTTGCCTTGTCCGTGGAGCAAATCCAGTAGTCCGGCAAAATCTCATTGAGCTTGTCGCGGTTCAAAGGAAACGTCTTTCCCATCATCGCGCCGAGCGCGCTCGCTGCTGCTGCCGCAAGCGAGACCACAAAGGCCGGAATCTTCAACTCAAAGGCGCGGACGCCGAGTGATGCCGACATCGCAAGCAAAAGCTCGCGGTAAGTATAGAGCCCGCCATCCGTCAGATAAAAGACCTCGCCCGATGGAACTTTCTCAAGCTGTGCCTCACCTGCCTGAATGATCCCGCGGCAAAGATCACTGACATGGATCAAGCTGTAGTATTTGCTGCCATCCGGAGTCGCGCCCTGGATCATCGGCATCATTCGGCGGGAAACCGTACGAATCACGACAAAGATGTCCTTATCCCGCGGACCATAAACCATCGGTGGACGAATGATCGTGACCGGAATGCGATCCTTGAACTTCAAGGCCTCGCGCTCACCCTGAAGCTTGCTCTCGCCATAAAGCGAAACAGGAGTCGCCTCATGGCTCTCAAGATTCGGCTTCTCAAGAGAAGGGGCCGGTCCAGCGGCAGCGAGGCTCGAAACCAGAACAAAGCGGCGAATGCCAGGATTCACTTCCGCAATGGCTTCCACCAAAAGGCGTGTTCCTTCAGCGTTATGTCTGAAAAATCCGTCACGGTTCGGCGCACGAACCACGCCCGCCAGGTGAAATACAACGTCCACCCCCTCCACTGCTTTTTTCAAGGAGTCGAGGTTGGAGAGATCGCCATCTGCTCTTTCGTAACGAATGCCTTCCAGGTGAGACGTATCGGACGTTTTTCGAAGAAGCGCCCGAACTTCGTAGCCTCTTTCGGCAAGCTCGCGAATCAGCGAGCTTCCGATAAATCCGCTGCCACCTGTAACTAATGCCTTGGGCATGATTACTCTTCGATCTCTCCGACTGCCGTTTGAAGGTAGTTCTGGATGCCAAGCTGAGTGACGAGATCAAGTTGCGTCTCGTAGAAGTCAATTCGCTCTTCACTCTCTTCAAGAAGCTCAGCCAGAAGATCGCGGCTCACATAGTCCTGCTCTTTTTCGCAGGCCTGAGTCGCTTCGGCGATCTTGTTGCGCAAGGAGATCTCAAGCGTCATGTCGCTTTTGAGGATCTCCGGCACCGTTTGACCAATGTTGAGCTTTCCCAGATCTTGGAGGTTAGGAAGGCCTTCGAGGAAAAGGATGCGCTCGATGAGTTTATCGGATTCCTTCATCACATCGATCGAGGCGTCCCACTCCTTGTCGGCGAGACCTTCGTAGCCCCAGTTTTTCAAAATCTTCGCGTGCAGGAAGTACTGATTGATCGCAATCAGTTCGACTCCCAGGACCTTGTTCAGCTCGGAATTGATCGTACGGCTGCCTTTCATTTCGTCTCTCTCTTACTTTTGATCGTGAGCCGGGCCTTTGCCCGTCACGGATTGAAGATAATTCTGAAGACCCATCTGATCGATCAGGCGCAGCTGAACTTCAAGCCAGTGCGTGTGGTCTTCCTCGGTATTCTGGAGAAGCTCGACAAGAATCCGGCGAGTCTCATAGTCGTGCTCAGCTTCACAAAGAGCGATCGCTGATTTGAGATGCTTCACGACCGAGTACTCGTAAGCGAGATCGTTCTTCATCATCTCAGGAACATTAGCGCCAACATTTAAAGGAGTCCGCGCTGCGACGTTTGGAGTTCCGCCCAGGAACAAAATGCGTTGGATCAAGCGAGCCGCATGCTCGAGCTCTTCCTCGCGCTCATGATCAATCCGCTCATAGAGCGCCATCAATCCCCAGTTTTCGTACATCCGGGAGTGAATAAAGTATTGATCGGCCGCGGACAGCTCCCCGGTCAAAAGTGAGTTGAGTTCCTGAAGAACCTTGGTGTTGCCCTGCATAAGTTTCCTTTCAACGGCCTTTTATCGGTAATGTGGACCGCCCAACTTTACTTTAGAAACAGGGGCTTAGTAAAGCTATTAGGAATGATCTTGATAACGCTTCTCATTATCACTATCATGGTATAGAGAGATAGCCTCTGAGGGGAATTAGGTCGTATGTGGGTTTGTATTTGCCACGCACTAACAGACAAGGACATCGAGGCCGCTGAGGCCCAAGGCGCGAAGACCGAGCTTGAAGTTTACGCTCATTACGGCGTGAAGCCTCAATGCGGACGCTGCGTCCCTACGGTGAAATGCCTGATGAAATGCCAGAACAAGGCACCGATCTGTCAGGCCATCGCGGAAGTTACAAAGATTTCTCAGGATTCGGCTAGCACTGACACCTCTGATAGTGACGAGGTCATTGAGCTGGATAAGGCCTCCAGCTTTTAAGCGCTTGCGTCAGCGTCATGGTCCAAAAGACGCATCATTTTACGACATGGATACGGGCGCCCTTCATCCTGAATTTCGCACCGCTCTAGCGAGCTGCGATAGAGAACCGATTCATATTCCTGGATCGATTCAGCCATTCGGGGTCCTTCTTGCGCTGAATGAAGACCTAAGCGTTTCTCAGTTCAGCATGAATGCTCCCACTGATCTCAACCTTTCACCGCAAGGCGATCAGTTGGCGCCAGTGAACCAATGGATCGATCCCCAAAGCCTTGAGGCGCTCAAAGCCCAAATCCAGCCTCGCGATTTCGATCGTTCCGAACCGATCAAAGCCTGCATCAGGCAATCCGATCAAAGTCAGAAATACTGGAATGCGTTCGTTCATCGTCATCGCGATCAACTGATTCTGGAGCTTGAACCGCTCGATGCGGAAGAAAATCTGAATCAGACAGCACTCTATCAGCGGTTGCGTGAAGCCATTTCAAAACTTCAATCCTCGCAAACAGTCCTAGGGCTTTGCGACACTCTTGTCCGTGAGGTCCAATCCATCACTCAGTACAACGGAGTGATGGTCTATCGGTTTCATGAAGACGCACACGGAGAAGTTATCGCTGAGGCCAAGGCCCCGGGCTTTCCGAAATACTTGGGGCATCATTATCCCGCCTCTGACATCCCCACTCAGGCACGCGCCGTTTTTCTGCAAAACTGGCTGAGAATGATTCCGGATGTCGACTACATTCCTGCGCCGCTCCAGCCCATGCTTCAACCCACGCCTGAGTCAAGAACGGATCGCCCGCTGGATTTGGGAAAAGCGATGTTAAGAAGCGTGTCTCCGATTCACATTCAGTATCTCAAAAACATGGGCGTCTCGGCATCCATGACAATTTCACTGATCAAAGAAGGAAAACTCTGGGGACTGATCGCATGCCACCATTACGTAGGCCCGAAGTACATTCCTCACGAGATCCGCTCAGCCTGTGAAATGCTCGGAAGACTTGCCTCCACCTTGCTCCCCGCGATTGAAGCCCGAGAGCTCAAAGAAAGTCGCATCCACGCCAGGTCCACCATTGCTCGGCTCGATGAGCTGATGCACTCGAGCGATCGTATTGAGACTCCTTTGTTCGGAGCATCGCCAAATCTTCTTGATGTGGTCACGGGGGCATCTGGAGCGGCGGTTTTCACTGACGGCCACTGGGAACGGATGGGCGACGCACCTCCCCTCGAAGAGATCATTCAGCTTTCCTTATGGCTGAACGAACGATCTCAGACCCCTCCCCTCTTTTACACGGACTCATTACCTAGCCAATACCCGCGAGCGGCTGATTTCAAGAATCAGATGTGTGGAATCTTAGCGATCCGAATCCCCAAGCATGCATCCAGCTGGGTGATCTGGTTTAAGCCTGAAACTCTGCAGACCATCACCTGGGCGGGAAACCCGGATAAGCCCGTGACCAAGGAAAAGGGCGACGTTTTTCTTCATCCCAGAACCTCATTTGATGAATGGATTGAAAACGTGCGGTTAAAATCACTTCCCTGGTCCACGGTGGATATCGAGGCTGCAACCGATCTTTACCAGGTGATCACTGCAAACGATCTCCGACGACAATTTCAACTCGAACAAAAAGCGCGAGCTGAAGCCGAGGCGGCCACTCAGCAAAGGGAAGAGCTTTTAAGAGTGATCTCTCATGATTTGAAAACGCCACTCACCACCTTTCGACTCAATCTAAATGCGCTGAGTCTCTTCGCGTCCAAAAAATCCCAGGCCGAAATGGAGCAGATCATCGCCAGCATGGATCGTACAACCATGAGCATGAGTCAGCTCATTGATGATGTGCTGACAATCTCAAGATCCGAAGTCGGAAAATTGCCTTTGGAGTCTACGGGAGAAAGACCTGATGTTCTTTTGGATGAGGTCAGAGAGATCTTGGGACCGATCGCTCGTCAAAAAGACATCACGCTCGAAATCCGTCCCCCTAGCTCAGTAGAATTTGTCTACTGCGATCGAGGAAGAGTCTCGCAAGTTCTCTCGAATCTCGTTGGGAACGCGGTAAAATTCACGCCGATCCATGGCAAGGTAACGGTAACTGCGGAGTCCAACGAAGCGGAGATCCTATTTTCCGTGCATGATACGGGACCCGGAATCTCCGAGCAGGACCTGCCTCATGTTTTCGACCGTTTCTGGCAAGCCTCGCACACAAAGCAACTCGGAACAGGCCTCGGGCTTGCGATCGCCAAAAGCATTGTCGAAGCTCACGGCGGTCATATCTGGGCCAAGAGTCGTTTGGGTGCAGGAAGCACCTTTTACTTCACACTGCCTAAAGCCTCTCAACACTGACTGAATCTGAACGCTCGCGTGCCTGCTCTTGAACGGGCTTAAGAATGTATCCACCACCATAGACGGAGCGGATCACATGATTGAACCCATCGAGCTTGCGGCGAATCGTCAGGATATGTGGATCTAAAATTCTGACGGACAGCTCTTTGGAATGCCAAACGTCAGCAAGAATGTCTTCGCGGCGACACAAGCGCCCTTTTCTTTCTACCAGATAGGAAACAAGCTTGAACTCCAAAGCGCTCAAATGAATCGTCTCGCCATCTATTGAGGCTTCCTGAGTATCGGCATTTAGCCTCAGATTTCCACACACCAAAGACTTCATCTGAGATGTCTGTGAGGATTGCGATTCCATGCGAAGCATCTGGAACCGCTGAAGCTTGGCTTCGATTCGGGTTAAAAGCTCCTCGCTGTCAAAAGGCTTTGAGACGTAGTCGTCCGCCCCAACCTTGAAAGCATGGATCCGCTCCTGGGTACTTCGAAGTGCCGTGACCATGATGATCGGAACGTCTCGCGTCGTCTCTTCCTGGCGCAAGGCCTCGCAGGTCAGGAATCCATCCATGCGCGGCATCATAACATCCAACAAAATAAGATCGGGAGCGTTCTTGATAGCCAGCTTCAGGCCTTCGACCCCATCGCAAGCCATGACAAGATGATACCTATCGCTCAGGATGGTCTTGAGTCCTTCTCGAATCGA
>JBJMMA010000073.1:0-4342 GCA_045805065.1 Bdellovibrionia bacterium
CCTGGGGCTCGATTACAACCGGTTGTACTTTCATGAGGGCAATAAAGCGCTTTCAGGCCTGTTGCTTGGCCGATCGAATCCTCGCTTCAAAGTCCATGAAACACAGATGGAAACGCATGCTGAGAATGTCTTAAGCGAGGGAACGCCAGTCGCGGAAAAGTTCAAGTCCATGCAAGATGAGGATTTTTTGAACAACGGCTTCATTAATGCCAAGACCATGATCGTATCCGAAGTTCAAAATATCACCCGACGCCACGCTTTTCTCAATCCAGAGGCAGCGGATAAGGAAGGCTATCGAAATCTTGCGTCGATTATTCAGCGCTTCCGCGCTCAAGCCAAGCGCGCGAAAAAGTCGATCGATATCACATCGCCTTATCTCTATCTGACCGAAGATGAGATCGCGTTTTTCAAACAGTGGCTCTCAGAAGATTCAAATCGCAAGCTTCGCATCATGACAAATTCCGTCATGTCAGGCGATAACATGCCCGCGCAGGCGGTTTTTGACAGCAAGATTGCCCCGGCCCTGAAGCTGAGTCCTGAGTTTAAGGATCTTCAGAAGCAGATCGAAATCTACGAGTTTGGAAAGCTCGATGGTACGGAGCTCGGCGGAAGCGAGATCTACGGTAAGGTTCACGCGAAGTTTGCGATTATTGACGGTGAAACGACGCTTGTCACTTCATCCAATGCAGACGAGAGATCCCGCAATCTGAACTCGGAAGTCGGCGCGATCATCCTGAAGTCACCTGAGTTCTCAAAGAAGTATGTCGATTACATGAACAGCCTGATCGACCGCTCGTATGCCTGGGGAAGCCCTGAGTATCAGGAGCTCAGAGATCATCCGAAGATCAAGTTCAAGAAGCTTCAGGAAGACGTGCTCACCAAAGTGCTTCGTTATCTGAACTTAACGCCTTTGATCTGAGCATTGGAGTTTCGTTCGCTTCTTTGGCGTCTTGGCCAGCCGCTCTTCCGTTGGGGACGGATCTCCATCGACTGATCGTCCTCTTTTTTGATCAGCGCTTCGATGAGCTCTGCTGCCCATTTGTAGGCGTTCCGAGTCTGGACTTTTTCGCGCATGGAGGACATGCGACGGGCCTTCTCCTCAGAAGTGAGTCTTAAGGCGCTTGCAATCGCTTCGGCGATCTCTTCAGTTGAGTAAGGATTGACGATAAAGGATTCAGTAAGCTCGCGGCTTGCGCCGGTGAATTTTGAGAGAATGAGCGATCCGCGTTCCGGTTTCTGGCACCAGACATATTCTTTTGCAACGAGGTTCATGCCGTCGTGGAGCGAGGTCACCATGCAGATATCGCCCATCTGATAGAAGTATTGAATGTCCTTCCACTCATGATGCTCGGCCAGAAAGATGATCGGCTGGTAGCGGGTCTCGCCCTCTCCACGGGAGTAACGCTCATTGATTCGCTTCACCGTTTCGTTGATCTGCTCATAAAGCATGCGGTAAGCTGGAATATGAGTGCGGCTAGGTGAGCCCATTTGGACCAGGCTGAACTTTCCAATATACTCCGGATAGCGCTCGAGAAATCTCTCGACAGCTTCGCAACGCTCAAGAATGCCCTTGGTATAATCGATACGATCGACTCCAACGGCGATATACTGCGCGTTGATTCCGTACTTGGCCTTAAGCTCCTGGACTTCCGTATCAGAAATCGTCCGGACTGGAGCCGTATCAATGCCGATCGGAAAAGCGCGAATCAAGGTCTCGTGATTTCCCATGGTCACGGAGAAATGCTCATAGTCAATTCGTGCTTCGAGATAGCGATTGCATGCCTCAAGGAAGTTATTGCAGTGATACTGCGTGTGAAAGCCAATGACATCGGCTCCCAGCATTCCTTGTAGAAGTTCTTTGTGCCATGGGCAAATTCCAAACGCTTCAGGGTTTGGCCAAGGGATATGCCAGAAGATGGAAACTTTAGGCCCATTGGTTCCCGAGCGATTTTTTAAAAGCTGTGGAAGTAGCGCAAAGTGATAGTCCTGCAGGAGAAAAAGCGAATCAGAAGTCAGAGCACTGTCTGGAATAGCGTCGGCAAACTTCTGGTTCACCCGGAGGTAGTTCTGCCAGTCGGAGAGTCGGAACACTGGACGCGTATGCGCAAGATGGCAAAGGGGCCAGAGTCCTTCATTCGAGAAACCGTAGTAATAGCCTTCCTCTTCCTCTTTGGAGAGAGTGACACGCTTTAGTGTATAGGTAGGCTTTTCGGGTGGGACTGCAACTTCGCCCTGCGCGTTGGTCACTTCCATATCCGCGGATCCGCTTCCATGCGCAATCCACAGACCGCCACATTGCCTGAGAATAGGCTCAAGCGCCGTGACTAATCCGCTGGCTGGCCGGATCACTTCAATCTTATCGCCTTTTCTTTGGTGAATATAAGGCTCGCGATTGGCGATGACGACCAGGTTTTTCTGAGAAATCGTGTGACTGAGCGACGCAGGCAGTGCGCTTTTGTCCTGCCTCAAGCGGGGTTGCAATGAGAGGATCTTGGCAAGCTGGTCAATGTCCTCTGTAATGGGCTGAAGCTCGGAGATTTCAGGCTTCGACTTGAGCTCGCGTAGATGCGGCGGACGCTTTCCGGCAATCACTGACCGCAAGGTTCGGTGGAAGAGTCTGAGATTGCCTGTGATCCATTGGCGCATCTGTAGCGTGACGAATAGAAGCAGTCCAAGTCCCAGAACTAAGGTGATCGCAAACGTCCTGAAAAAGGTGTTGATCCAGGATGAGTCGATATCCGTGAGGTCCTTGGTCAGAACCAGGACGACTGAAGGATCCTGCGCTGCCGCAGCGCCGCCCACATTCGTGTCCACCAGGTTTGTATCTAATCGATGAGCCAGGTATTGCGTGCGGCGACCGTCAGCATGCACCATTCGACTTTGATCTGGCGCCGATGCATCGAATGGCACCGAGCCTAAGCTTTGCGCGCTCGGATCAAGGCAGAGTGGCAGGTAGTCAAAGCTCGCCGGAAAACCTTGTGACTCAGCGGTCAACTGATGCGTTGTCGGATTGTAGACGCAGAGTGCTGCCCCAAGAAGACGCTGATGATCTTGGAGGCGTTTGATTGTTTTTGCAATCCGATCAAATCGTTTTGCATGAAAGCTCACCAAAACGGATTCCTCCAGACTCGCCGCGAGAGCGGAAGTCCGGTTTTGTGCGTCATCAAGACTTGAGCGCACCTCGAGGTAGCTTTGGATCCCTCCGGAGGCAATCGAGATGAGAAGAACAACGTAGAGCCAGAGAGTGTAATATCGCCGCATTTGCGGTGCGTGTCGGTGCAACGCCTATGCCGCTTGCTCAAACTCGGTCGTTAAGGCTCTACGCCTGCCTTTGGCTCCCATTGGCTCTATGTTTGCTGTGAATCAACGTGTAGAAAGCCGCTCCAGCAGTCTGCCCAGTGAGCGAGGGGCTGATTCAGAGCGCGCGTTGAACCTTACCGGTCACAAAGGAACGACATGTCACAGCTGGATTACGGGATCATCGGAAACTGTCAGATCTCCGCGTTAGTGGATAAATCTGCGAAGGTAGCCTGGTGCTGCATGCCGAGACTGGACTCTTCGGCTGTCTTTGCGTCGCTTCTGGATAGTGAGAAAGGCGGCTTTTGGAGCATTGAGCCTGCGCCATCGAGCAATGGCGAGACCTGGGATTCGCGCCAATACTATATGCGCAACACCAATGTTCTGGTGACGCTCTTTACAGGTTCAAACGATGATCAGTTTGAGGTGATCGATTTCGTTCCGCGCTTTGAGAAGAACGATTCCTATTACAAGCCGCCTCAAGTGATTCGTGTGGTCAGACCGATGAAGGGGATGCCGCGAATCGTAGTGCGATGCCGACCAAAATTCGAATATGGCCAGGTGCAGCCACGTGCGTCGATCGCATCTCAAATGATTCACTATCACAGCGATACGGCCTCGATGTTTCTCTCATCGGACGCATCGCTCTCCTATATTCTGGATGAGGTTCCGTTTGAGCTCAAGGAGTCGAAACATTTCGCGCTCTCTTTTGGTTCTCCCTTTCAAGGCCCCTTGCGTTTCGGGGTTGAGGAGCAGCTTGATCGCACGATCGCCTATTGGAGAACCTGGGCAAAACACTGCAACATCCCATTCGAGTTTCAGAACGAGGTCATTCGCTCCGCTCTTGCTCTGAAGCTCCATATTTATGAAGACACGGGCGGAATCATTGCGGCGACAACGACCTCCATTCCTGAGGGGCCTGAAAATGGTCGCACATGGGACTATCGTTACTGCTGGTTGCGCGACGCATACTTCGTGGTGAACGCCCTGAATCGTCTCGGTCAGTTCGAGGAGATGGAAGCCTTTATTAAATATCTTCAAAATA
>JBJMMA010000074.1:0-4696 GCA_045805065.1 Bdellovibrionia bacterium
AGCTCTCCGGCGCCCTCTGAAAAGTACTGAGGGGGCGCCTGGACTCTCGCGCGGGTTCCTTTCTCTGGCAGCCTATAGCAATTTCCAGGCTGTGGCGAGCGTTTCTGTATGGTGCGGCGAGTAAACCCATTCTATAATCTGAGGTGTGAAACGCCTCGCAAAACTAAGAGCGTCCCTTCTGTTTTGGCTCTTCGCACTTGTCACAAACTGCATGGCCGCGTCCTCAAGCAGAGGAAGCACGACGACGTCATTGGTTGACCTGCATGCTCACTTTTTTATGCCCGAGGCGTCTGGATTTCCGTTCTTTGGTGGCTTTAACGATCCGCTTCACGCCAGCCAATGGTCAAGTCGGCTCAAGACTCGCGTTAATGCCCAGGCTCTGACTGAATCCAATGTGCGAATCGCGGTCGTGGCTCTCTATAGCCATCCCCTGTTTTTTCGCTCCCTCTTTGGCAGCCAACGAGAAAGCATTCGCACGCAAATCCGCGAAGCCAAGGCTTTTGTGACCAGTCACAAAGACTGGGTGATCGCCAAAAGCCCCGTCGAAGCTCAAAGAGCATTGGCTGACGGAAAGCGCATCCTGATCCTCTCGCTTGAAGGAGCATCAGGCGTTCTTGAGACCGACGACGATATTCGTGAGTTCATCGATGTTGAAGGAATTCGAATTGTCACTCCCCTTCACTTCATCGATGACTGGATTGGAGGCGCAACGCTCATGCCCTGGCCTGCGCTCCTGGTCAATCCTTTCGCGGCTCTGGGAAGCTTCCTGAGATCCGATCGCGATAACATCGGAGTACTGATCAATGACTCTGGACTGACCATCCGCGGAAAATCGTTCGTGACAAAGCTCATTGAGCACGGAGTCTGGATTGATCTCTCGCACGCATCGGATGGCTCAATCCGTCAGCTCGTTCCGATTCTGAAATCAGCAGGCCAGCCCATTCTCTACACGCATACGGTTTTACGGAGCGCGTACCGAGCTGAGCGCGGCATCTCGGACTCCATGCTTCAGGAAGTCTCAAACTCCGGCGGCATCGTGGGCCTACTTCCCAGCGACGACATGCTCAAGGGCACTCGAGTGAATTTCGATCTCTGCGCGGCTGAATGCAATCATCATTGCGAAGGCGGAGAGGCAGCGTACGCCACGCAATATCAGGCCATGAGCAAAGTCATTCCTCCGTCACGGATTCTGATCGGAAGCGATATCGATGCGCCCATCAGTTTCCTGAAACCCGAATGCGAAGCAGTCCAGGCAAAGCTTCCCAAGGGTTACTGGAACTATGCTCAGCTCAATGAGCTCTTTGCTTTTTTGCGAGAAAAGAAGCTTACGCCAGATGCCACCCTGGGCGCATCCGAGGTCGCGATGCAGAATGTCCTTGTGGTTAACTTCCTAAGAGCCTGGGAAAAAGTCGCGCACTAAGCGGCTTCGTTCCCGTCTTTTCCTTCTTGCGCAAGCCTTTCTTCTCGAAGCGTCAGTACATTTCCGCGAGTGCGCGTTGTTTCGTAAAAGACGTGCAGAAAATCAGCAAGCGCGATTGCCGAGAAGAACTTTAGCAGAAATCGCGTCTGCCGGGGCGCTTTGTCCAGGCCGTAGCCAAACGCAAGCGCAACCCAGGGGTCGGCACAGTAGTTACAACTGAGAAGATCGCCTACGACCTGCCGAAAACCTTTTCCTCTCGCATCCTCTTGAACTTCTCCATAACCCAGGAGCTCTTCGTATTTGGTAAATGGCGCACGAATCGGCGCAGTTACGACATCTTTGGTGATAATTCGCGAAAGCTTATGCGAGGCAACTCCCCAGAGAATCATGTCTTGAACAGAGAGATCTTCCTCATCTCCAGGCGAGCAATTACAAACTTTCCCAGTGAGAAGGAGCGCGCCCAGCATGAAGTTATAAAAACTAACAAAGCTAAAGTAAGTCTTCAAAGGAAAGCCCGCTCGCTTCTGACCGTAGCCCGCGTAAACTTTCTTGAGCGAGTTGCTCACGGTTGAATCAGAAGCTGAAGACTGGGTTGCCGAGTGGTTGTTCGATATGGCCATGACTTACACGGGTGCAAGCACTTGGCCTAGATCAGACGTCTCTTTTAAAGAGCTGCGATCAAAGAGAGCGAGAAAAGCCGCCCGGGCCATGGATACCCTTGATAAACTTGGATCCGTCGATCCAGAACGTTATCGATCCGTCCCTGCAATCCTAGGTTCTGATATCTCAATCCAGCGTTGAGATCGAACAATGAATAACCGCCGTTCGTTCCACCTAAGCCGTCTGGAGAGCTCGTGACCACGCGAAGCGCTCCACCCACGTTCCAAAATGGCTGATCGGACGCCTGATGAAAGCGAAGATTCACGATTTCAGTCAAAAGCGGATCATACGGGATCCGGGAAGCACTCAGGTCCACTCTCGAGGAGGAGAGCCTTAAGGCATTTCCCAAATCCAGATAAGGCAGTGCATGCCAGGTGAGATCATCCCAGTAAGAAAGTTGCCTGACTTCCCCACCGTTCATGACGCTCAAGAGACCGGTATTGGAATTGAACTGAAGAAGCTGCGCATTGGATCTGAACTGAAAATAGAATTGCTCCGTCGCCTCAAACTGACCATGCTTCCATTGGTTTCCGATATTGAAAGAGAGAGCGCGCTCAAGACTCAAGTTTGGATTCGCGACAAAACTTGCGCCTTGGTAATAGCGATCCTGCAAGGATGGATAGCGGTAAGTGAAGTTTGTCTTCGCGAAAACTCCCCAATCGCTTGTGATGTCATAGCGCTCACCCAGCGATGCCCCGGGGCGTGCGCCGTAGAGATTCATCCAGTCCGCTTGCGCGGAGGCTTGCGTTGTCCAGGAGCCCGCGCGAAAGATTCTTTCCGCCTGCAGATGTCCGATCCATTCCTGAGGAGCCTCTCCGCCAATTTGAGTAAACTCCGTTCGGCGAAGCGAAAGCCCAAACGTCCAATCCTTCCAGAGCGCGACTGTTTCCGACCCGATCTGGCTTGATCGATCATAGGAGTCAAGGGCTGAGCTATCGGGGTTGACGAAACGAACCGCGTTTCGATCGTAGAAGGCGCTCTCCTTAATCAACAATTCGTGTGTAGGCGAGACATTGGCTTCAAGAATCGGAATCCATCGCGTCGTTTTCAATCGGGCATTGGGCGTCGGATCCGTATTGGGGCCCGGGCTCGTGCGATCAATTGATGTCGCAAGCAGATGCGCTCTCAGATCAAACCTGTCATCCTGAGCAAGCCTTGCCGAAAGCGATCCCGTGGGACCTTGTGCATTGTAAGAGCTTAAGCCCACCAGGGCCGCGGCATTCCCGTAAGCCCCTGCAACCGACGCTTGATTGAGCCCTTTGCTGACAAGCTCCGTGACTCGAGCAAGTGCGTTTGCTTTTCCACCGTTGCCTCGAAGCGCGGCAGAGGTCCAAGGCATCAGCGACAATGTCCCTGAAGCTGCCCGGGGATCGAACCCACCCGTGCTGGGCCCCAGGTGAAAACTATAGTTTGACCAGAAAAACTCCGGAAAAGAGCTGAAATCAAATCCTCCGCCAATCACAGGATTGAGCGGCACTCCCAAAGTCTGAACGTTTGTATCTTCAACCGTGCGCCCGAGGCCGCGAAGCTGCGTTGTTGTTCCAGGCGTTCCGAAATCCGTCACGGGAACAGGAAGCTCTTCTTCAAACTTTCTGACGACGGATCCGTTGGAGCTTGTGGGAGCGACTGGCGCCACCCGCGTGAAAACGATCGGATCATAAAGAAGCACATCCGCCGTCGAGCCTTCGACCACAATGGGCGCCAGGACTGTCGTCTCTGCGGCTCGCGAGCTTTTCTCTAATGCGAGTGAAACGGCAAAGACAGATACAAAGACGTAGATGCTTGAGCTGCGAATCATTTCCACCTTCTCGCGAGGATTGCTTACACACTCGGGGCGGTCGGACTGATTGCGGATGGAGCGCAGAACGCGCTCATGAGCAAATTACCGTTGCGGGACAGTGCCGGATTTTCACCAGACTTCAGCTTACCGAGAAGCCTTACAGTAACGGTGGCACTGGGAGAATGTCAAATGGGCGGCAGAGTGATGCGCACTCTTCGAAAGTGCCGCCCCCAAATTTGGACAAACAAAGCATGAGTTACCCAAGCTTTGCCTCAGCATCTATTAATTGCTGAGAAGAGTGATGAGCTTGTAGGTGCCGAAATATCCACCGGCGATGGAGATCACGCCGCCGATTGCAGCACTGATCATCACCACCAGGGCAACCATACGGTTAGCCATCACGTCGTTGAACATATCTAGGAAGCGATCCATAACTGTCATAAAATACGATCCTCTCAAATTGGATTGATCGTACTGTAATACAGATTTCTTCCGGTTTGTAGGCTAAGTTCAGGACTTTTTAAAACGTTTTAAACCGCCCTGAGCAAACCCTCGCCGTCAGAAATTTCTACATGATTTCGGTTAGTTATAGAGATAACTGGGCGTTTCGCCTCCAGAAGCGCGACCGCAAACCAGTTCTTGGGATCGGTCCAGACCTTCTCGCAACCAAACCCGGTTGCTTGTGCCAATGCCTTAAAACGCTCAATCGTGAACTTATGCGAGTTCTCCGTATGAATCGTTTCCTCAGGCCTAAAGGAGATCTGGCGTCCCCCTACTTCGACCACTTGAGCATCGCGACTCAAAAGGTGTTCGCACAGAAATACTGCGAACTGCAG
>JBJMMA010000075.1:0-1992 GCA_045805065.1 Bdellovibrionia bacterium
AGCGCTCTTTCCAAATGTCTTCTGTCATCAGCTCTTGCGGAATGCGCTCGGCCGCGAGCAGAGGCGGATGCACGCGCACCACCAGGACTTCTTCATAATAAGAGCGATTGAAGATGCCGATTCGTCCGCGCTCCGGCAAACGCCAGTAGCAGCGCCACATGAAGTCATGGTCAAGCTCTGTTTCGGAGGGGGATTTGAAAGAGTAGACCTGGCATCCCTGAGGATTCACGCCGGACATGACGTGCTTCACAATTCCATCTTTGCCGGCCGCATCCAGAGCCTGCAAGATGATCAGCACCGCCCAATTGCGCTGGGCATAAAGCTTGTCCTGCAGGTCGGCGAGATGATCGATGCCCTTCTTCAGCAACTCTTTAGCGTGCTGTTCTGAGCGAAAATGGCCGGTGTCCTGGGGATCGAAATCCTTCAGCCGGAATTTGTCGCCATCAGTAATGCGGTAAGGCTTGGCTAGCTTGCTGGCCCAGCTCATGGCAGGCTCCTTCTACGCCTCTTCTACGCCTCTTGGACTATACCCAAAAGAAGCGCAAGTCTGCGGGCTTGATCGCGAAAGGCGGTGTGCCGCTATTGCGTGACGGCTGGCGATTTTACCAAGTTGTCAGCTTATTGCCGGGTGACGAACCGGCGGTGGACCTGTTGAATCTGACGGCGGATCTTTATGGGTTTTACCGTCTCCGCTCGGCTATCTTTGATCACTATCTTTGATCATTATCTTTAGATCATTGATCAAAAGTGATCACCTGGCTTGTCAGGTATTCAAAGTGAGCTTTTTCCAGCGAGTCAAGCGAGCTACCATTGGGTGAATCAACCAAGTTGACTCTCAAACGACGGACGTGAATGAGTGCATGGGGAGGGAGCTTTCGCAAATCGGCACCCGTCATGTAGGTGTCGCGGAACTCAACCTCGTTCAACTCGTGGTTAGCGGAGAGTGCTACGTCCGGAAGGAAGCACCGGTCAAGGGTGATGCTGGGAACATGCATAAATGTGAGCAGGCCAGCTATGGCATCCCTGGACGCTTTCAGGATGGCAAACTGAACTATCAGTCTCTGGTGTGCTGAGGCTGACGCCTCCACAGATTGCTTGATGATTTTGTCATCATCGAGGGATTCACGGCGAACCAAGTAGTCTAACCAAGCTTTCAAGTCGATTGCAGCCGGCGATCCGGCGAAGGCATGATCGATATCAGTCACCGTATCGTGTCCGATGCCGTCAAGGTTTGGATTGTGGCGATGTCCTAAATAGTCTGCTTCCAGAGTGGGGTGCAAACTGGCAAGAGCATCCTGGTTGTTACGAAGCACGACTTGAAAGGCATCCTGTCCGAGATACTCGAAGGCGGAAAAGACGGGATACACTTCTTCCGGTGTTGTTGCGTTCTGAAGTCTGGCCTCCAAGGTCATCATTATCGCGTTGCGTTGATCCGCTGTTCCTTTAAAAAATCTATTGAGCCCTGCGATTTCACTTGCGACGTGTCGTGGAGAGGCATCGAGAACCCGGCCCAGTTGCTCTTGAAATTCTTTTCCGAAGCGTTCAGCCTGATCGCTTGCCGCCTTTCTTTCTCTTTCCCGAATCTCCACTTTGCTGAGCTCGATTTTGTCTTGAGATTCCTGCCGTGAAAGCTGCAGTCGAAGCCGGGCTTCTTCTTTCCGCGCCACCGCCGCCTCCGCATCCTGCTGTGCTTTCTTGTAATCAGCCTCGCGGCGGGTCGCATCATCCCGCTGCCATTGCTCCTTCTGACGGATGGTTTCCTGCTCAAGTTGCTGTTTGTGTACTGCGGCTTCCCTGAGCGACTCAGCCCGCTTGTCTTGAAGGGTTGCGATCCCCAAGTAAACGGGATAAGCGGTAACCGCAAGTGTCACAGCGTATCCTATGATTCTTAGTGGACGAGGAATGACCAGGCGATCAGAAGGTGCGCTTGCGTCCGCAAAATCCGCAGGGTGCGCCTGTTCCCCTTCTGGCCTTGTCGATTTGAGGTCCTCG
>JBJMMA010000076.1:0-2533 GCA_045805065.1 Bdellovibrionia bacterium
CTGGACGGCAAGCCCGAGTTCGGTGTATCCGACAACGAGGGCACAATTTTTGTGAACATTGAGGATAAAAGCGAAATACAGTCGCTTGACCCTAAGAAGATGAGCGTCAAGGCCACTTGGCCACTAGCCCCCTGCAAAGAACCGAGCGGACTCGCTCTCGATAGGAAGAACCATCGCCTGTTTTCCGGCTGCGACAAGCTAATGGCAATTGTGAATTCCGAGAATGGGAAGGTTGTCACAAGCTTGCCCATTTGTGATGGTGTGGACGCCACTGCATATGACCCAGAGACAGCCTTGGCCTTCGCTTCCTGTCATGACGGAAAAATGTCTGTTATCCATGAGGACTCCCCAGACAAGTTCAGCGTGGTTCAGACTGTAGAAACGCAACTTGGAGCCCGCACGATGACACTGGACCCCACTACGCATCAGGCATTTACCGTGACTGCGCAATTTGGCCCACCTCCCACAGCGACGGCGGCCAATCCTCATCCCCGCCCGGCGATTTTGCCCGATACTTTTGTCGTACTGGTATTGGGAAAATAGGCATCGAAGTATCGAGGGTGTCTGGTGCTCATGAATCTGCTAAACAGGTTTACCCCGATCCTGCTTCTGATTGCGCTTTTGGCTGTCTTCACGGTCCGGGGGCGTGCCTATTCCGTCCTGACACACGAGCAGATCGTGGATCTGCTATGGAAAGATCAGATTCAGCCTCTCCTGCTCAAGCGTTTTCCGGGTACTACGGACGACCAAATGCGCGAGGCACACGCCTATGCTTACGGCGGCAGCGTCATACAGGATATGGGCTACTATCCGTTCGGCAGCAAATATTTCAGCGATCTGGTTCACTACGTTCGCAGCGGAGACTTTGTTGAAGCGCTCATCCGAAACTCCTCCGACTTGAATGAGTACGCCTTTGCTCTGGGAGCCTTGGCCCACTACACCGCGGACAACAGCGGGCACCCAATGATCAACCAAGTGGTCGCCATTGAGTTTCCAAAGCTGAAAAAGAAATATGGAGATAAGGTGACGTATGCCGACGATCCAAAGGCACACATTCGGACCGAATTCGGCTTCGACGTGGAGCAGGTCGCCAAAAATCGCTACACCTCGGACCGCTATCACGACTTCATCGGTTTTGAAGTGGCCAAACCGCTGATGCAGCGCTCCTTTGAGGAGACTTATGGCATAAAGTTGGATGAAGTGTTCGGTGACCTGGATTTAGCGATTGGCACGTTTAGACGCTCGATCAGCAAGGTTCTTCCTGAGATGACTCGCGTCGCTTTGATCTCAAGAAAAGATGAGATCGTCCGGGAGACGCCTAACTTTGATAAGAAAAAATTTCTCTATTACTTGTCGCGTACAGGATATGAAAAAGAATGGGGAAAAGGGTACCGGAGACCTGGCTTCGGAACCAGGATTCTTGCATTCATCTTAAAAGCAATCCCAAAGTTTGGTCCCTTCAGCGCGTTGAATTTCAAAATACCGTCCACCAAGACGGAAGACATGTACATCAAGAGCGTCGATGCGACTGTGCAAGACTACGCTCACCGACTGAGGCAAGTGAAACAGAATGGCGATCTTGACTTACCGAACCTGGATTGCGATACCGGGGAGAAGGCCAAGGCCGGTGAATACAGATTGGCGGATAAGACTTTTGCCAAACTGGTGGACGATCTTGCGAATCAAGCCCCGGCCCAGATCGATCCTGATTTACAAAGCGAACTGGCACAGTTTTATGCTGGTGCGACGATCGCATCCGAGAAAAAGGACGATAAGAAATCCAGGGAAAAGACGCTGCAGGAGCTAGACAAGTTGGGCCTTAAATTGCGCAGCGATGTGCTCGATTTTCCATCCTTTCCAGGGACAGTCTGTGGATCTGAATGACTGAAGAAATCTTGTGTACCCTGCGGATTGAATGTGAGTTTCCTCTCCAAACAGTACGCCTCAATGCAGTTCATAGACGCTCGCGTAGCAGTCAACCTTGAACTATGCTGGTTATGCATCTGAGGAGATGGTGAACGCTTCGGCCATCCCAGTAACTCATCATGCCAATTTGCAGAACTTGCGGACACGACTTGCCATCCTCCTTCTTCCAAGGAGACGACGGCCGATGTCCAGCCTGCCGTTCAGGTTATGCCAAACTCGCGACCGCTCACGAAAACGCATCGGGGCCACTGACTCAGCCGCAAGCAGTAACGAGGCGCAGATATCCGCCGGTGACCACCGCCTTGATGGCGATCAACACCGCAGTCTGGCTGTTAATGGTTTTCAGAGGTGTATCCCCAATCAATCCCGATGCCCTGAGGCTACTGGACTGGGGCGCCAACTACGGCCCGTTAGCACTCGCTTCCCAGCCCTGGCGAATGCTGACCTCAAATTACCTCCACTTCGGAATCATTCACCTCGCGCTAAATATGTGGTGCCTGTTCAATCTGGGTGTGCTGGCCGAGCGCATATTTGATCGCTGGACCTATGCACTCGTCTACACATCCTGTGGGATTGCAGGGAGCATCGCCAGCCTTTGGTTTCATCC
>JBJMMA010000077.1:0-16241 GCA_045805065.1 Bdellovibrionia bacterium
GCGGCCTCTCAGCTGACGCTTGGGCTTGCGACTCGTCATGTGCGTGGAAGTGGAATGCTTCTCATCAGCTCAGCCATTTCGTTTCTGTTGGGCATTCTTCTTGTTGCTCAGTTGCCGTTTTCAGCACTCTGGATCCCAGGCATCTTTCTGGCCGTCGACCTGGTCGTAGGGGGCGTCAGCTTGATGGTCCTCTCCTCTAAATTTCGATCCATGCGTCCTGCCCTCCGCTCAGAAGGGCGAGACACAACTAGTATCGAATCACGTCGAGCCGCTTAGACAGCTGAAGCCAAGAGTGAGCCGTTCCTTTAGATTCTTGCCGATTTCTTAGCAGACCGTCTGCTTTGACCCACCTCGCATGGAACCGCGGATGCATCAGGTGGCCGCAAATTCAACATTCCATGGAGGAATCGCATGAAAAAGATCATTTCACTTTTGGCTGCCAGCTTGTCGGTTTTGTCGGCTGGTGGCGCTTGGGCCTGGTACAGCGGCGATAATCACAACAACAACGGCAGCGGAAGCCACGAGCATGGCAGCCATGACGGCAATAACAATGGTGGCGGCGTAATCTATTATCCGCCAGCCAATGATGGTGGCACGGTTGTCTATTATCCACCATCAACATCAGATGGAACTACAACAGGTGGAACCACAACAACCGGCGGTACCACGGATACCACCATTCCACAGCAATCGACCGGCGGAACCACAACAACCGGTGGCACCACTTCTCCAACGGCTACTCCTGCGCCGGCAGTAACGGCAACTCCCCTGGTTACGCCGTCTGCTTCGCCATCGCCTAGCGCATCGCCGATTGTTTACGGTGTCCTCGGCCCATGTCCTTCAACTTCTGGAACCACTGGAGCCGTCGGGGCTACGGGAACGGCATCACCCGCTGCATCGCCGACCGCTACCGCATCCCCTGGCGCAGTTCCACAATGCATTAACGTTTCAATCCCAGCTAACGCTTCAACGCTTGGAACCGCTGCCTATGGTGTGAACCCATTAGTTGTCCCTGCCAATACGACGGTCACCTGGGTAAATAACGATACGGTTAATCACACGGTTACCGCAACCGATGGAAGCTTTGACTCCGGCGCCATTGCCCCAGGCCAGAGCTTCTCGATGACTTTCGTGGCAGATGGTCTCTACAACTACTATTGCACCATCCACGGAGCTCAAGCCATGTCCGGCGCAGTTCAAGTAGGTGCAGCTCCATCACCAACTCCTTCTGCATCCCCTGCCGCTACGGCATCTCCTGAAGCTACGGCTTCCCCTGCGGCTACGGCATCTCCTGCTACAACCGCATCGCCTGAAGTGACGCCTTCGCCTACTGGATCTCCAGGAGCAACGGGCGGCGCCTCGAGCAACACCTAATCGTGCAGAAGTCGTCGATTAAGTAATCCCGACGCGGGCAGACGGGAGGCACTGAGAATCAGCGCCTCCCGTTCCGTTTTTTTATCGGTCGCACGAGCCTTGCAACTCTATTCTGCAAGTGAAACGAGTCGCATTATCTTTCATTCAACCCTTAGGGCAATCTCTAGCGATACTTGTCGTTGCCAGCGGGATCAGCTCTCAAGCTCGCGCTCAGGAAACGCATCAAATCGGGAGCACTCTGCAGGCTTCCATTCGCCCAAGCACGCCCGCTTCCAATCCTGCGCCCGCACCTGCTAATTCTCCGGCCCCGGCCCCAGCTCCAGCGCCCAACCCCTCTCACTCTGATGCAACGGCTGAGGCAACAGCTGCGCCTCTGACTGAAGTAGCTGTCGTGCCGGATCGAATTGTACGAGTGAATGTCCAATCAGGACCAAATGGAATTCCAAAGTTTGATCCCCCACGCGTTGAAGTCACGGCAGGCCAGCAAGTTGAAGTCATTTTAAGAAACAGTGAAGCTCCGAACTCGGGAGTCTCCCATAACTGGGTCCTCATCAAGCCAGGCACGGAGGCTGCTGTTGCTGCACTAGGCAAAGATGCAGGAGTGGATCCCGATGCCGTCACCTACTCGCCATCCATCCTCGCAGCTACACGCACCACTCGCCCAGGAAATGAAGGGATCGTGGATTTCCTTGCCCCGGAAAAGCCGGGAGCTTATCCGTTCATCTCACTTGTGGGTGACCAGAGAAAAGTTCTTCGAGGCGTCCTCGTTGTAAAGCCGATCGATCCGACACCAGGATAAAACCTCTGTCCGTCAATTTGCCGACACTGAAAAATTCAATCACCATGAAATCTTAATCAAAAATACCCGCACGAACAGGTACTCTAATAAGAATCATGCAATCTGCAGTTCAAAACGCGCCGTACCAGTTTGAAGTCTCTGAAAAGTATGTCCTGATTCAACTCAAGGGACATCCCGGCATCGAGTCGGTCAAAATTTTCGAGCAGGAGGCGCTCAAAGTTCTGGAAGGCAAGTCCCTTCCAGTCATTGTTGATTGCAAGGAACTGGAAGACTTAAGCCCGCATTGGGCACGTGCACTCGTGATGCTCTCACAGCATCTGAAGTCCATTCAGCAATCCCTTCGACTCATCGTCTTGAAACCAGAAATCCTTCAAATGATCCGACAAAATGGACTCGCGCAAGTCCTGCCTGTCAAATCAAGCCTGAACTCCGCGCTGGTTGACTTCGGTATCGCGGCAGCACGGAAGATCGATGTCAACTTCATCAACCCGTTTCTTGTAGCAACGATTGGCGTCCTGAAAATTCAGGCAAACGTCATTGCAAAGCCAGGACAACCTTTCAAATGCGGCCCAAAGGATCGCTACTTTGGCGATGTCTCAGGAGTGATTGGCCTGGTCAGCGATGCATTTGTTGGAGCTGTCGTGTTCAGTTTTCCTGAGAAAACTTTTCTTGCGATCATGAGCAGCATGTTGGGAGAGCCCATTCTGCAACTCTCGCAAGAGATTGTCGATGGCGCAGGCGAATTGACCAACATCATCTTTGGTCAAGCCAAAGTCGTACTCAATAATCAGGGCTATGGCATCAAGACAGCGATTCCAACTGTCGTGACAGGCACGGGCCACTCCATTCAGACTCAGGCCGCCGGGCCCCGCGTTGCTCTCCCTTTTGAAAGCTCCGCAGGACCCTTTACGGTTGAGATCTGTCTTTCAGAGTAATGGCAGAGTAACGGCAGAGTAAGACTTAGTTCTTCAGTCCCAAGCGCTCAAAGAAAGCATCGGAGTTTGGCTCGCGACCCAGAAACTCGCGAAGCAAGTTCATGGCAGGCTCCATATTGCCCTTCTCCAGAATCATGCGGCGATACTGGAGTCCGATATCGGAGCTGAGAAGACTGGTCTTCTTGAAGCGATCGAACATGTCTTGAGCGTAAACCTCAGACCAGAGATAGCCGTAGTAGCCTGCATCGTATCCGCCCATCAAGTGTCCGAAAGAGGCCGGAAATTTGCCGCCTGGAATCGGCTCAAGACCCTGAACCTCACGAATCAGACGATCATACACGGCCGAAGGATCCACATGCCCTGGCGACGTATGATAGGTCATATCCAGAATTCCGAACACCAGCTGACGAGTATAGAAATAGCCCTGATTGAAATTACGAGCCTCAAGCATCTTGTTCACTGTCGCATCCGGAAGCTTCTTGGAGTGATCCAGATAATATCCGGACACTCTTTTGAGCATGTCCTTGTCCCAAACCCAGTTTTCAAGCATCTGAGATGGAGCTTCGACAAAATCATGCGCGACACTCGTGCCCGAGAGACTTTCATAAGGTGCATGGGTCAAAGTGCCGTGCATGATATGTCCGAACTCGTGAAAGAGCGTCTCAACATCTTCATGTGTTAAAAGTGAAGGGATGCCATTTCCGGGAGGGGTCAGGTTTGCCACGATGGCCGACACGGGCTTTTGGTAAGAGCCGCCCTTTATTCTTCCACCAATCAGGCCAAACGCAGCCGCGTGTCCGTATTTCAGCGGACGCGGAAAGAAATCCGTGTAGAAGTACGCAACCGTTTCGCCCGACTTGGCGTCGCGAACCTCATACTGCTTCACGCCTTCTGCCCAGACCTTTGCATGAGGAATTTCGCGAAACTTCACGCCGAGCATCTCTGAATAGATGTCAAACATGGACTGAACGACAAGATCCGCGGGGAAATACTTGCGAATCTCCTCGTTATCTAGCGTGTAATCGCGCTTCTTCAGCTGATACTCAAGATATGCGACATCCCAGGCCTCGACCCGAGTTGCCTTGGGATCCAGCTCTTTCTTGAACTTAAGTAGCTTGGCCAGATCCGCCTGATTTTTCTTTTTCAGCTTTCCGCGAAGACCATTGAGAAACTTCCAGACGGTCTTGGAGTTCAAAGCCATGTTATCTTGAAGACGGTAATCCGCCCAGGTGGCAAAACCCATGGTCTTGGCGATCTTTTTTCGGATCTCGATGGCCTGCTCAAGAATCGCGATGTTCTTGTCGGCAGCACGTCGATTGTAAGCGATTGCCATTTTCTTTCGGGCATCCCCGCTTTTCACGTTTCTCATGAACTCGACGTAATCAGGCTCTTTTGTCGTGACGATGGAGTTACCTTGAGCGTCTTTCTTCAATCGCCCGAGAAAGCTTGGCGTTGCCCCATCCATCTCACTTGGAGAGAAGCTGACGGTACTTGTGTCGCCGTTCAGATTGGTCGCAAACTGGTTCTCAAGCGTGGAGAGCTTGGACTTCAGCTCCTTGACCTTGGCAAGCTTCTCATTGGGAAGCTTCAGGCCATTGATCTCAAATTGCTTGATCGTCTCGGAGAGAAGGCGCTTTTCATCCGCATTTCTTGGAGTCTGCTCTTTAATGACCTGATAAAGGTCTTTTCGCGTTCCCGTGGCAACGATGAACTGAGACGCTTTCTCTTCGCACTCCGCGGCTTCTTTCACGAGCTTTTCATTCGTGGAGACCTGTTTCATGAAAGTCAGAGCTGAAGTCTCATCCGAGAAATCCGCTCCCGCCTGCTCAAATGCCAGCAAGGTCTTGTCCATATCGTGTGTCGAGAGCGGAAGTTTTCCAATCTGATCAAAGGCCTTCTGAGCTCGCTCAATGCTTTGATCGCAGAGCTGGGTGATTTCCTCTGAAGCGTATTCAGAACGGATCACAGGAGGCTCACCGCTTGCGGCACCCGAGTTTGTTTTGGCGCCGGAGCATGCAGTTATAATAGTAAATGACAGAGCCAAAGGCAGAATTTTGTTCATGCCCTCATGAAATCATCGCCCGGTACTGGTGTCTAGATGAAACCCTGTGTCCAGATCAAAGCCCAGCGTACCAATCGTATCCTCGCTCGGCCCAATAATCAGGCGGCCTCCTGTCGGAGAACCAGATCTTGCCGACCCGCTTGAGGCTTTTGATTCCGTATTTCACCGGAATAATGAGTCTGAGAGGTGCTCCGTCCTGATTCAGAAGCGGCCTCTCGTTCATCTCGTAGGCTAATACGGTTTGAGGATGAAGCATGCTGGGCATATCGATGGAAACATAATAGCCGCCATCCGGAGTCATCAAACCCACATAGGGATAAAGCGTTCCATCCAGTCGCCTGCCAAGTCCGGTCGCTTTCAAGAAATCTGAAAACCTGAAACCAGCATAGGACATCCGATCCGTCCAACCTTCAATGCATTTGAAATCAGTCGCCGTAGAGGTCCGAGGCAAAAGTCGAAGCTCCGCAAAGGAGAAAAACCTTCCATCCTCTTCCCCATCCCCATCCTCATCTGAAGAAACATGAAGCCTCCAGCGAACCGGATCAATCGGCGGTCCAAGACCAAGATCCCCGTTAAAGCGCGGCACCTTTCCTGCCTGCGGCGGTTTGACGGCATGAGGCTGGCGCTCGGAGTCAAAAAGCGATTGAAACAGTTTTCCATTTCCTTCCAAGACGCGACGCAAGGGCCATGAGATCCCATCAGCAGGCGCACTGGAGTGTAGCCAATGCCATCCTGTGTAGCCAAGCGCAGCTGAGATCCCGCCAAAAATAAAACTTCGCCTGGCTCTTCTTTTCAATTCATTTGAATCATTCATTCATCACGCTCCCATCCACTGACCATGACCAGAAAACATCTCCATCCGGCACGTGCGACCTGCAAAACATGAATTGCCGTAAAAGCGACAAAGCCGACCATGAGCAGATAGTGAAGAAAACGCGCTGTCTCATATCCTCCCAGCGCCCGCGTGAGCGCGTGAAGCTGAATCGGTTTGTAAATGGCAAGACCCGTCAGGATGGCCATGACACCCATGAGATCGACCGCCGTGTAAGCGATTCTCTGAGCCGCGTTGAACTTTTCAGCTGGAGGAGCTTCTGAGCGAAGACCGAGTTCATGAAGCGTGACACGCCATGCCTGTGGCCAATATTTTGGCCAGGGAAAGCGGTGCTTCCATTCGCCTGAGAAAATCAAATAACTGAAATAGAGCGCTCCATTGACGGCAAAGATCCACATCAAAGTGAAATGAACTCCCATCCCTTCCGCCAATCGATGATCCCAACCCAGCGCTTCATACCAATTTCTTGGAATCGAGGGATGATACACATCGTTCGCCCAATAAATAAGGATCCCGCTCCAGATCATCAGAAAGAGAATCGGGAAATTCACCCAGTGCGTCCATCTCACCCAGCGAGGTCGTGAGTAATAGATTTGATCCATCATTTTCTCCCTAAAGGCCGCTCGAGCATGTTACAAAATAGATGCCCGTATGCATCTTGCGCCGCTCATTCGAGACCTTGCCATCATCCTTGCTATCGCCAGCGTCGTTGCGTTTATTTTCCAACGCATCCGACAGCCTGTCGTCCTGGGTTATATTGTCGCAGGGATGATTGTCGGCCCATCGCTGCGACTGGTCTCGGATCTTCCCAGCATCAGAACTTGGGCTGATCTTGGCGTGATCTTTCTGATGTTCACGCTGGGCCTTGAGTTCAGTTTCAGAAAACTATCCAAAGTGGGAATCTCAGCCGGTCTCACAGCAGTCTTTGAGACCTCCTGCATGATGCTTCTTGGATTTGCGACAGGACGCTTTCTGTTGCATTGGGCCTATCGCGACAGCATTTTTCTTGGCGCCATGCTCTCGATCTCATCGACCGTGATCATTCTCAAGGCGCTTGAGGAGATGGGTCTTAAGACGCGTCGCTTTTCCGAAATGATTTTCGCGGTGCTCATCGTTGAAGACTTGATCGCCATTCTGATCCTGGTCGTTCTCTCAACCCTGGGTGCAACACGAGGCTTCTCGGGACTCGACTTTCTGGTCTCCATTCTCCAATTGATCCTGGTCATTGGAGGCTGGTTCCTTGCGGGATACTTTATCGTTCCGCGCTTTATACGTTGGGTCGGAGCCACAGGAAGCTCAGAAGTGCTCACGCTCATTGCGCTCGGTCTCTGCCTTTCACTCGTTGTTTTTGCAGCGTACTTTGGTTACTCCGTCGCGCTGGGCGCCTTTGTCATGGGATCGATTCTGGCTGAGAGCACCGAGTCTTCCCGCATCATCGAGCGAATGGAGCCGCTTCGAGATGTGTTTGCGGCTATTTTCTTTGTTTCCGTGGGCATGCTCATTGATCCCAAGGCTGCCATTGAGAATTGGCCTACGATTCTCCTGATCACTGGCATTCTGATCCTAGCCAAAGTGATTTTCGTCACGATCGGCGCTGTCCTCACCGGCCAAACCCTTCGCACGTCGATCCAAGTCGGCTTTGGCCTGGGACAAATCGGTGAGTTTTCTTTTATTATCGTAGGCCTTGGACACTCCCTGGGGATCACCAATCCACGCCTTTATCCCATCGCGGTCACTGTCTCGCTCTTCACGGCTTTCACCACTCCTTACATGATCCGGGTCTCGCACCGCTTTGCGGTCTGGCTTGAGAAAATGCTTCCAATCCAAGTCCGCGATGGCCTTTCCCGCTATGCTGCATGGACACAGGAGCGTCGGGCCAATCGGGCGCATACCAAAGAATTTTACCAGCTTTTGTTTCGCTGGCTTCTGAACGGCCTGATTGTATCCATCGCTTTTGTTCTTACTGCGGAGATCGTTCTTCCACGACTTTCTGCTGAGCCCTGGAGCAGGGCGATTGTTTTCTCGGTCAGCTGGATGATCGGCGTAGTGTTTTCAGCGCCTTTTATCTGGGCCATGTTCCATGTATTTCGGGACTTCAAGCTTCATACGATTCCAAACCTGGACCCCAACCAGGAGTCTCAGCTTCCATCAGCACCTCCTCGAGGCGGAACGCTTCTGATCTCAAGAATCGCTACTGTCATCTGGATTGGCCTGCTGAGCCTCGAATTCTTTCCCGCGCGCTATGCATTGGCCTTTATCTCAGCGATCAATGCCCTGCTTTTCGTTGCCTTTTATCCACAACTGGAAGGCTCTTACCGCTGGTTTGAGAATCGCTTTCTATCAGCCTTTGCTCCAACGCCTAAAACCAAGCCCGTTCCTGACGTGCTCAGGGATCTTACGCCCTGGGACGCCCATCTGGTGAGAATCAAGGTTCACCCCAACGCCCCTCTTGTTGGGAATACCCTGGCTGATACTCAGATGAGAAAACGTTACGGAGTGAGCGTCGTTGCCATTCAGCGCGGCGTTCAGACTCTGGTTGCTCCGAAGCCTGATCAGATCATCTTCCCAAAAGACGAGCTTCTGGTGCTAGGCACGGACGATCAGATTGATACCTTGCGCCCGATCATCGAAAGACCGCCAGGGCTTGCCGATCGGTTTGCAGGAGCGCGCGCTATTGAAGGCTATCAACTGAAGAATCTTTTTATCTCCGAACGCTCACCGCTTTTGAACTGCACGCTTCGTGAGGCTGCCATTCGAGAGGACTTCGGAGCCTTGGTCGTTGGAGTCGAGCGCAATCATCGCCGGATTATTAATCCGGATTCGAATATGAAGCTTCAGCCGGGCGATATTGTCTGGATCGTAGGCGAGCGTGAGAAGCTGGATGTACTCACCAAGAGCCTGGAGCCCTAGTCAAGGACCTTAGTCAAGAACCCTAGTAAAGAGCTTGCATTTCAAGCCGAACTATTTTCAAATCAGCTTGTGCCCCAATTGCTGCTCGCTTTGCTTCACAGGCATTTCTTTTTCCTTATGGCGCTGCTCTGCTTGGCGTCTTGCGCGAAACAGCAGCCATTATCAGAGTCGCAAAAGAAACTCATCTTCGACACGCTTGAGTCTTCAGGGGATGCCTATAATGCTGTCATTGCAAACGCTGCGACATCGTCTTCGCACGCCAGTTCTCCTGCTGCTCTGGTGACTCTGAGTGGAAAACGCATTGATAGCTCCAAGCCTGCCTTTCGACAGATGTCCGGAGTGCTTCGCGATAAGATCAAAGCCCGGGATTGCCGCGTGCGCCTGGTTGCTCCCAACTCGTATTGGACCGAATCCGCTCAAGGCATCAAACGGACCTTTGCTCTGCTTCGCGTCTGGGGAGAGAAGTACTGCCCGATCAATCTGGACTTCAAGATCAGCACGCTACTTGAGCCTGCCATCGGACGCTGGGCTGTCTCCTATGATTACAGCTATCAAGTGATCGATTCATCCTACGCAAAGCTCAATGACGTGGATGCCATCGAGCTTCATGGAGGCGTCAGCATCAATGGTATGAACTCAAGCTCGGTTCGAAGCGAAACGGATCTGAAGGGAACCATTCATACGCAAAGCTCCGGCACGATCAATATCGCTTCTGCCGGAAAGCTGGATGGCAGAGATCCGGATCTTTTGAGCGGCGAGACGGTTTGGAAATTCAGTTATGCGGATTTCGAAGCAAACTTTCATAAGAAATACGATAACGGAAACATCTCATACGAGATCAACGACGAAGCCTCAAGCTCCGAGGACTTTGAGCGGTATTTCAGCTTAGGCGGAGATCCTTTTCTTTACAGCTCAAACGCAGAGCTAGTGCACTAAACTCTCGCCCTCATCGGGTTGAAAAACTGGGAGGCTTCCGGCGCCCAGCCCTCTTCCTTTGCCGCTTCCTGAAACAGGGGCTTCAAATGCTTCACCAGTAAGCTCATGGAGTTCCCGTCCCTCTGAAGAATGCCTTTGACCTCAATAAAGCAATGGCGAAGAAACTCCTCGCGATACTTCTCATAGACCTCAGGATGAAACGCGAGATCCATGAATCCTGACTCATCCTCAAGCGTCGCAAAGGTCATGCCCTTTGCCGTGGGTGGCTTTTGGCGAACAATCACAAGACCTGCAGCGCTCACTGTTCTTCCGCCAGGCGCATTGTTTTTAGTCCAGGCAATGGTCTGGCATCTGAGCTTCTGACGAAGCTCACGCATGGGATGCCCTTGGGTCGATAAGCCAAAGGCTGCGTAGTCTTCCTGAATGGACTCCAATGCACTCAGTGGACGAAGAGCGATTCCAGAGGCTGCCTCACCGCTCTCGACTTCATAAGAGGATTGAAACAAGCTCAGCTGTGTTCCTGTTTCAGAAAGCATCCGAAGCTCAAGAATTTTCCAAAGCGTCTGCCTCTGATTTTCACCAAATTTTGAAAACGCATTCCCTAGAGCAAGGCCTTGCAGGACCGCGCTTTTCAGTCGGGTTCGGGAAAGAAAATCGGAAAGACTTCGATAAGGCCCTCTGCGCTTTCTTTCCTCGATCAGCTTTTCTGCTTCTGCTTTGCCTAATCCATGAACGACACGAAACCCCAAACGAATGGCTTTTCTTTCATTCCCCAATTCATTCTCAAGACGGATGACATCGCAATTCCAGTCCGAGAGATTAGGATCCACTGGGAGCACCTCAACGCCGTGCCTTTTTGCATCATCCAGCAGCGTATGGGATGCATAAAAGCCCATCGGCTGCGAGTTGATCAATGCGCAGGTAAACTCTGCCTGATGATGGCATTTGATCCAGGCCGAAGCATAAGCCAGAAGCGCAAAGGATGCGGCATGCGACTCCGGAAAACCGTACATCGAGAACCCTTGGATCTGATCAAAGACCTGGCTTGCGTATTCGGCGGACAGACCATTTTTTGTCAGCCCATCCATCAGTCGAAATCCCATCTTTTCCACGGAGCCTGTCGATCGCCAGGCTCCAATGGCACGTCTGAGCTCATCGGCCTCTCCGGCAGTAAACCCTGCCAGCTCAATCGCCATGGACATGACTTGTTCCTGGAAAATCGGAATACCAAGCGTTCTTCCCAATATCTTCTCAAGACGCGGATCAGGATAGATGACCTTCTCCTGCCCTCGCCTGCGCCTCAGATAAGGATGCACCATCTTGCCGACAATCGGCCCCGGACGCATGATTGCCACCTCCACGACGAGATCATAAAAGTTTGCGGGCTTGAGCCTTCCGATCATGCTCATCTGAGCGCGCGATTCGATCTGAAATGTTCCTACCGTATCGCAGCGCTGGATCATGTCGTAAGTCGCGCGATCATCAGCGGGAATCTCGTGAAGCTCTTTTCCAATTCTGGTCAACGACTCTTTCAGGGCTGAGAGCATGCCGAGCGCCAGGACATCGACTTTCAAAAGCCCCAGGTAATCGAGATCATATTTATCCCATTGAATGATCGTGCGGCCCTCCATCCTTGCCGGCTCCACGGGAACGATCTCGACAATGGGATCTGCTGAAAGCGTAAAACCTCCGCTATGAATGGAGAGATGCCTTGGAAAGCCTTCCATCTCGAGCGAAAGCTCTTCGACCTTTTTTTCGCAATCCTCCACGCCACTACTTTTGGAGAGTTCTCCAAACCGGACTTGAAGCTCTTTGGCAGATAAAGTGCCAACGTCCACACCCAAAGCTTTTGCGATTTCACGAAATGCCGAGCGTCTTCGGTAAGTGACCACCGCACTCACCATGGCAGCGCGATCACGTCCGTACTTCTCATAGATATGCTGAATGACCTCTTCACGCCGCTCATGCTCAAAATCGACATCAATATCCGGAGGCTCGCCGCGTTCACTGGAAATAAAGCGCTCAAACAAAAGATTGGACCTTGCGGGATCGACAGCAGTAATTCCCAGGCAATAGCAAACAGCAGAGTTTGCAGCCGATCCTCGGCCCTGGCAAAGAATCCCGCGACCGCGAGCAAAATCGACGATCTCATAAATCGTTAGAAAGTAATCCGAAAATCCCAGCTGATCAATCAACGCAAGTTCTTTGTGAAGAAGCGCTTGAACCGTTTCGGGGATGCCTTGAGGATAACGCTTTCTTGCTCCTTCCCAAGTCAGCTTCGTCAGATACTCAATGGCACTGAGCCCCTCCGGGATCCACTCGGAAGGATATCGGTATTTAAGCTCGCTTGGACAAAACGAGCAAAGTGCGGCCACATCCACCGTGCGCGATACTGCATCTGGCATATCCATAAAAAGCTTCATCATCTGCTCAGCGGATTTGAGGTAGCGCTCGCCGTTTGAGAAGAGATGAAAGCCTGCATCCTTGAGTGGCTTTCCCACTCGGATCGATGTCATCACATCCTGAAGAAGGTGCCTTGAGTGCGCATGAGCATGGACATCATTGATGGCAACGATTTCTGCGCCATAATGCCTTTTTAAGGCAAGCGCAGTCTCCGTTCTTTTGCGATCATTGCCATCACGGAACCGCCCCAGTGGAATGAAGACCTGATCGCCTAAAGCGTCTCGGAGTGCTCCCCAGTAAAGATGATGATCTTTTGAGACAATTTCTTTCGATTCAGAACCACACCCCAAATGACTGGGAAGCGCAATCCATCCCTTGCTCTGTGGCCGCGATAAAAAATCAGTAAACTCTTTCCACTCAACATAAGCTTCTCCTTTTGGTTTATCCGCATGTGCTGCCGTCAGCAGCCTGCATAAAAGACCGTATGCTTTTCGATCACGTGCATGGAGAGTGAGGAGCGATTCACCCTGCATGTCACCTCTGAGGGGCATTCGAACTCTGATCTCCGCTCCGACTATCAGTTTAAGTTTCGGGTGCGCCTTTTTTGCTTGATAGGCTTTTGGAATCCCATACACACCATTGAGATCCGCGATTCCAATCGCCTCAAGCCCGAGCTGAGCCGCCTTTTGGACAAGCTCTTCCGGGCTTGAGGCACCCATGAGGAACGAATAATGCGTCTTCGCTTTGAGCTCCGCGTATTTAACTTTCAAACTCTGGGAAGGCGCAACCACACCAATATCTCCACCAACACTTCAGTCAAAATAGCCATGCAGATAAAGCGTGTCGGATGCGGGCGTTTGAAAAACCCAGAGATGCTCGCCGGAGTCAGTGGCCAGCTTGAAATAACTTCGCTGAAACTGACTGAACCACCATTCACCGGACAAGATCTCAGGCCCCTCAGCCTGGACCACGCGCCATCTGCGCGAAGAATCGGTTAACTGAAGCGTGCCTCCTGTTTTGTAAAGAGGCACGGGCGCTTTCAAAACCCTCAAAGGCCTCTCAGGAAGCACATCTTCAAACGGATCTGAAGAAGTCTCATCTTTCTCCAAGGAAAGCTCCGTGCGCTTGACCCAGGCTTTCTCAGGAAGATAACGCTCCATGGGGTCCGCCAGAAACACCTGGCCATCGCCCAGCTTCTCAGCCAGTCGAGCGATCAAGGAGTTCCAGGCCTCAACTTCCTCCTCACGTGCATCAAAGAAATCGCGCTGCGCTCCAACGCCTGGAGCGGTCTCTAAAATCTCGAACTCGAGATCCGTAACCGGCGAAGGCAAAGGCTTTTGAGAAAGATCAAAGCCCATGCGCTCGCGCAGAACCGGAATCAAGCCGACACTTGATCCTTGAGGAGCGGCCAGATCAAACTTCCAGACCCGACTGGATTCCTCCTCTGAAAGGCTTGAATAACGTTCAAGCCGCAGCCTGATCCGAAGAGATGTTGCACGCTCTCCCCTTCCGCGAAGCCGGGTCATCGCGCGATCAATCACCGGCTTCAAAGAAAAGATCAAAGGCTCAAGATCATGAAAGGGCTGACTGATCTCAAACTGAAGCTTTTCAATCACGCGCTCCGGCGGCATGAAGCGCGGCCAGGGAATAGACGCTGCCTCACGGATGCGTTGATGCAACAAAAGCCCCAGCTTTCCAAAGCGTGATGGAAGGGTTCTTGCGGGAAGCGCCAAAAATCCGCAAATCGAATCCACGCCAAGCTTTTGCATGGTCTTGATCATCTCTTTGACAAGCCTCAGATCCTCAGGATCCGCACCAAACGGATTGGCATAATCAAAGAGCGCATCAACCGGCAGATCGATCTTATCTCCTCGAACGATTCCGGACTCAGATTGATAAAGCCTTGCCAGTGATCGAGCGCGCGGCGCATCTTCGGCAAAAGAGACTTGAAAAGAGCAATCAAACTTTTTTGCCAAAGCCCTGAGCCTTAAGGCCAGAGCGTCTTCTGAATAGATCCCTCGACATCTTCCTACTTCCAAAAAAATCGCTTCATCAGAAACCGCAATCTGCGGAGTCCACCTCAAACAAGCCTCAGCTACTCGTAAGATCTCTGATCGTGATTCCGGCGAAAAATACATACACGAAACCCTAAGCGTCTTCATGACACCTCCTGATTGCCCCTTTGCTGGGAGCGATTTAGGTTGTACGAGCCCCTGGAACTCTGCAGCTGCGGGCAAACTTCTGCCCGCAACTGAGTCCCTGCTTTATGAGTGCGCCGAGTGACTCACCACGAACGGCTTAAAATCGGCGTCTCAAAATTTCCGCGCTGCCCCATCCATTTCCACGTAAATCTTCTCTGGCCACTCGAAGTTGAAGGGAGATAGGCCAGGAATCCCCCGGTTCATCTCGAAGAAAGACCACGGCAGCCTGCGACTTCTCCGCAGAGAGTTGCATTGCCCTCAGTGTCCTTTCGTCGAAACGTGACCGACGAGACTCCTGACCTATCCCACCTCCAACCCCCGATTTACTCGGGGGTGTGGTGGTGGTGGAGGAAAACACGATGATCCCAAAAACCTGACTTCTCAGAACCTGCATCAATGCCCAAAGCGAGTTGGTCCCCGCCTCCGCAAAAAGAATCCTCTGCAGCTGAGCCTTCCGCTGAAAGATCGCGTAAGGATAAATCGAAATCTGTTCCTCGATCCAAGCCACCTTCTGGCTCGGATGCTCCGATAAGAAGCGAACTAAGAATTCCGTCTTCCCAGGCCCGCTGATCTCCGTCAGCGCTCCCTTCGGAATTCCCCCCTCCAGCAAAGAAAAAGAAAGTGAGCTGCGATTCCGATAACCGGAGGTCGTTCCAATAAGCTCCCGAAGAGATGTGATCGCACTCGCCAAAGCCATAACCGTCGAGTCCTCTCATGACCATCTCCGGATCAGGCCTGCCAGAATTCCTTCAATGCGAAAGCGCCTCTCAGGATCGACATGAATTGTTGGGTACGCAGGGTTGGCTGCATGCAATTCCACTTGTCCACCCTTGCGTTGATATCTTTTGATCGTGGCCTCGTTATCGATCAGAGCAACCACCGTCTCACCATTCTCAGCTGAATCCTGCTTGCGGATGATGACGTAATCGCCATCGAGAATTCCATCTCCAATCATGGAGTCGCCTTGAACTTTCAGAATGAAGTGCTCACCGCTTTTCTTGAGAAGCGACATCGGCACATCCAGAAACTCGGGTGATTGAACGGCCTCAATGGGGCGCCCTGCTGCAACTTTGCCCAGAAGCGGAAGGGAGCGAATGTTGGGCTCTTCAGACAAAGCAGGCGCTGGAGCCGTAGGCTTTGCATTCTCTGGAGCGACACTCAATCCGCGACGCGCGTTCCATTCCTTCTTCAAGAACCCAAGCTCTCCGAGCTGATTGAGGTAATGCTGAACCGTTCCCAGCGAGCTGAAACCAAACTTGGCTGCGATTTCTTTTTGAGAAGGCGCATAGCCCTTTTCGGCCTGATGAGCCTGGATGAACTCCAGAACCTGCTTTTGCTTGGGTGTTAGGAACTTGCTCGTCATGTTTAACTCCTCAGTTCGTATCTTCTTCGTATGTTAGTCGTAAGTTATTCGTAGGTCAATACCGAGCGACTACGAATTTTCAAAATTTTGAAGATTTCATCAACTTGGACCGTCAAAGACAAACTAATTCACTCCGATATAGAAATAGTGAGAAATTTAGCATCTCGAACCTTCATAGCTTTGATCCTGAGCGCGCTTGCGACTGGCCCATCGCGCGTCACCGGCATTCTCCAGTCCGCGGATGTGCATTCCACCGCAGGGGTGCTGCGCGCACTCGGCGTCGCTGTTCCGGAGCTCTCCTCCGTGTCGTAGTTGGGCCCGCAGCCACTCGGATAATCCGTGCGAGCGGTGCGCGAGTAGGTCGCCTGGGCGGGATAAACGTTGTCGACGTTCGGCGGTCCGGTCAGCGTGTAGCCGATCCGGTGA
>JBJMMA010000078.1:0-17565 GCA_045805065.1 Bdellovibrionia bacterium
CTCCAGCCAGGCAAGACCGTTTTTGATCGCATCCAGCGCATCGTCAAAGAAAGAGTATTGATCCGTAGGCACAGAGAGGCGGCGAGCAATGATCACAGTCACTTCTTCTGACATAATCCCATTCAAAACCGCACGAACGTTGAGATCATTCGTGTCATGGGTCAAGACCTGATATTGGTCGGTTGGATCATGCTTTCGGACGATGTATTGGGCGATATGATCTGAGTCGATCATCCATGTTTCGCCATCAACCAGAACGGGCACTCTCAGGAGAGGATTGTTTCCAAACTTCTCCGCTTCGCCTTCAGCAACATTTCCAACGTCGATGATCTCGTAAGGAATGGAGTATGAATCGAGGAGGATTCTTGCTTTTCTTGCGAAGTGCGACAGTAACGATGTGTAAAGTTTCATATCAGCGAACGCTTTCTCCGAAGCGGATTGCGTTTCCGTAGGGATCATTGACCTGCATTTCGTTCATTCCCCAGGGCTGCTTTTTCAGCTCATATACAAACGGGGCGCCTCTATTTTTGAATTCTTCAAATAGGGGCTCGATATCTTGAACTCGAATGTAACAGCTACTGGCTGATCCGATGGCTTTTGCTTCGGATTCTGAAGAGGCCTGCCAAAAATGAAGTTCTGCGCTTCCTCTTTTGAGGATGAGAAAGTTTTGAGCCGGATATTTCGCCACTACTTCAAAGCCAAGGAACTCAATGTAAAAAGTCTCAGTCTGAAGGATATTGCCAGAAGGAAGTTGAGGAATGGCTGGACTCAATACAGACATATCGTCTCCATCTAGGAACGGTTGTCGAACCTAAGTCTAGTTACCAGACTTTGCCGCATCGCTTCTTCGCTGCGAAGAGGCGATGCATCAAAATCTAAATTTCAGACTGAAGATATCAACTCGGAATCAAATTCCGAGACTTCAAAAGCTCCATCGCCGCATCATTTGCGTAAACGCTTGGGACAAAATTGCTGAAGCCCGAAAGATGCTTCATCAAAGAATTGTCGCGCTCGACCAGAAGCGATGGCTTTCCAGCCTTGGAGACGATCTTCACCGGATCACGCTCTTGATAGAGATTTTCGCTACCGCGTTTTTTCACGATGTGGCTCACGCTGCGAGTAAAGACGACGTCTTTGTCTGGGACATCGGCCAATATCCAAGCCTTGCCCTTGCCAAACTTCTTGAGAACCCGCTCAAACTCTTCGATCTTGGCGTGGATTTGCTTCAAGAGCTTTCCGCGCTCGGAGTCATCGCCGTTGGCTTGCAAAATCCGATGCGCAAAGATCGGGTGATGAACCGTCTTGGGAGGCTTACGGAAAAGAAGCATATGGATCAGCTCCGCAATGCGAGGGTCCTTTAGCTTCTTTTGAACCCGAAGCTCTTGGCAGCGGTTCATAAAGTAAATGTCATTGAAGAAGAAGAAACGCTCATCTCGCTCCTCAATCATATCCAAGAGGTCATGGAACTGATGGATCAGGCCCATATCGAGCAAGCCTGAAGCAATATGCGTTGCCATGATGTCAAACTTGGCTGAGCCCTGGTTTTTGATGACCTGGCTGTACCAGTGAAAGCGCGCGATCAGGAAGTCTTCAACCGCATGAGCCGCGTTCTCGCGTACACCGAAAGCGACCTGGTTGTCACCGGCATCATAGGTCTGAAGATTTGCCATGATATATTCACGGTCAAACTGGCCATATTTAATGCCTGTGTAATGCGAATCGCGAAGGAGATAATCCATGCGATCGGCATCAAGGTCCGAGTGCATCAGCTGATTGGCAATGAGATGAGGGGAGTCACCCTTGATGATCTTGGAGATCATCTTTACGTCAAATCCGTAGTGCTCCAAAATCTGCGTGATGCCACCGTCGTAACGCGTGTTCTTGATAATGAAAGAGCCCAGATGCTCGTGAGAGTTCGGAAGCTTCTTCTTTTCGTCTTTACGAGTGGTACGAAGATCGTTGCCATGGCGAATGTACGCATTGTCAATCGCATGAGAGAACGGAAACGTTCCGATGTCATGCAAAAGAGCCGCAATACGCAGGCTCTTATGCAGCATGGCCTCATCACTTTGCGCGCGTGGATCAAAAAGCTGATGATCCGGTACCGCTAGCCCAAGGCCTCGGACCATCTGATCCATCGAGTGCATGACCCCAATCACGTGCGCAAAGCGGTTATGCTCGGCGCCCGGGAAGATGTAGTTCGCAAACCCCAGCTGCTTGATCCAGCGCAGACGCTGGAAGAAGGGGGAGTTGATGATCTTCTCTTCCCATTCCGTGATCGGGATAAACCCGTACATCACGTCATAAATTACATGCTGATTTCGGACCTGCTTTTGATTCGCGGCTTTCACGTATTAAGCGTCCCGTGCAACTTTTTTCGGAACATCGTTGAGTTCACGGAAAAGCTCGAGAACTTCTGCGCGGGTCAGGACCTTGGATTCGCGCTCACCATACTTACGTACGGCAAACTGTCCTTGCTCCATCTCACGATCGCCTGCGACCAGCGAGAACGGGATCTTTGCCATCTGCGCTTCGCGGGTCTTGAGGCCCATCGACTCATTACGAGAGTCAACATCCACACGGAAGCCCATGGATTTAAGCTCACGCTCAAATTGCTGGCAGTACTCGTTGTGAGAATCCTTGATCGGAACAAGGCGAGCTTGAACCGGAGCCAACCAGAACGGGAATGCACCGCCGACGTGCTCGGTGAGCACGCCAACGAAACGCTCGATCGAACCCAAGACCGCGCGATGGACCATCACAGGACGTTGAGCCGTATTATCAGCTGCCGTGTAGGTGAGATCAAAGCGCTCTGGAAGATTGAAGTCGAGTTGAATGGTCGAAAGCTGCCATGGGCGCTTCAGAGCATCCTTTACGATGAAGTCGATCTTTGGACCGTAAAAGGCGCCATCGCCTGGATTGATGGTGTAAGGGCGGCCAAGCTTATCGAGCGTTCTTCTCAAGCCCGCTTCTGCCTTATCCCAGACTTCTTCCGAGCCCACGCGCTTCTCGGGACGCGTCGAGAGGAAGATCTGCATATCGGTGAAACCGAAAAGATCAAACGTTCCGAAGATCATCTTCACGACCTTCAGGATTTCTTCTTCGATCTGGTCTGGCGTACAGAAAACGTGCGCATCGTCCTGGCAGAAGCTGCGAACTCGGGTCAGGCCGTGCGTAGCGCCGGATTTTTCAAAGCGATGAAGGCGTCCGAAATCCGCCATCCGAAGTGGCAGATCACGATACGAGTGCTTGGTCGTATTGAAGAGCACGCAGTGGCTTGGGCAGTTCATGGGCTTGACGCCGAACTCGCGATTTTCGACTTCGGTGAAGTACATGCTCTCGACATAGTTGTCGTAGTGGCCCGACGTTTTCCAAAGCTGCACATCCAGGATCTGTGGCGTGATGACTTCAGAGTATCCGTACGGAACATAGAGATCGCGGATGTACTGAACGAGGCGATTATAGACAATCGCGCCTTTTGGATAGAAGAACGGAGCCGCAGGCGACTCTGGCAAGAAGGTGAAGAGCTCAAGCTCTTTGCCGAGTTTGCGGTGGTCGCGCTTTTTTGCTTCTTCAAGAAGGTGCAGATGCTCATCGAGCTCAGCCTTCGTCAAAAACGCAGCGCCATAAATCCGTTGAAGCTGTGGGTTCTTCTCGCTTCCGCGCCAGTAGGCGCCAGCGACAGAGAGAAGCTTGATGGCGCCCATCTCGGACGCTTTTTGAACGTGAGGGCCACGGCAAAGGTCGACGAAGTCGCCTTCCTTATACGTGCTCACGGATGTTGCCTTCATCTTATCGCGAAGGGTTTCAATGATCTCAATCTTGAATGGCTGACCGAGCTTCTTGAACATCTCAAGAGCTTCATCAATCGTGTGCTCTTCGCGGATGAAAGGCGCGCCGGACTTCACGATCTTTTTCATCTCCGCTTCGATCTTTGGCAGATCTTCCGGCGTGAGCTTATGAGCCATGTCGACGTCGTAATAGAAGCCGTTGTCGATGGTAGGGCCAATTCCAAACTTAGCATCCGGCCAGAGGCGTTGAATCGCGTGGGCCATGATGTGAGCAGCCGAGTGGCGCATGGTTTCGACTTCAGAATGGATCTCCGGTTCACGGAAATCTTCTGGAAGTTCGACGTTTAATTCTTTTTCGGCTTGTGCCTGGGACGATTGGATTTGGCTCATAACTTCAAATCCTTACCATAGCCTGTGGGCGCTGGCCATCACCTGTTTGTAGATGTTTGCGGGGAACTCGCGACAAATTTCACCTCAGGCCTCAAAGCCGGACACCTGATATCAAGTACTTAGCCGCTTTAGAGCGATGGACCATGACTTGCCAATGCGTCCGACTAGAAAGAGGTCCCTAGTATGAAAATGAGATCAGTAGTCGTTAGATCAGCAATCGGAAGCTTAACGGTCATGGGCATTTTAGCCGGTTTTCAATCCTGTAAAGTGGCCCGAAGCGAACTTGTGAAGGCCCCGGACCAAAAGCAAGAAATGCCAGGCAAACAGGTGGTACCGAGTAATCAGGAAATTCTGAGTAAACAAGAAGGGCCTGTCTCGGCGGCCTTAAAAATGGATTTTTACCTGGCGGATGAAGGTAGCTCCGTACCTAACTTTAATCGTCCTGCACCTTCAAATCTCATGGAAGGGCTCTTGCGGGATGGAAGTGGATATCAGCTGAAAAAGAGAGTGCCTTTGGGCTCTGAAAAACTCTTTTTTGGGATTTCAGAAGGAGTAGGAAATCAGCGAATTGTAGATGCCTCTTATGAGTATCATGTTCTTTCCGAGTCGAATCAGACCAAAGGAGACATGCATCGAGCGCTCCTGGCCTATGATCCAGATCATCGCCAGTATTTCCTTTCCTTGGATCAGCTTTCCAAGGACCGAAACCAGAGATTGAGTTCGATGGATCTTCAGGTTTTGACTCTGGCTCTAAGGCATCAAGATGGGTCGATATCTCATGCAGAGATTCGCTTTTTAGTGAAAGCGCCGCTTCCATCGGCCGAGCAGATTCGAGTCTCCCAGGTTTTTCATGAGTCTAAAGGAGATCATGTGGATGCTGGAAAGACGATTTGGACAGTTTTAACGGAGCGTTACACGAATCCCACGTCCCAACCGCTTTATCTTGAGTTTTCTTCAGCAGGCGTATCTTACCAGCTTGCGACAGAGCTGGGGGTTAAGCTCAATTGGGGAGACGTTTTGCCCGCATATCGTCCGGCCACGGAAGATGGCTTTGAGCCCGACCTTCATCGAATTTCTCTCGCTCCTCTAAACAGAGTGACTCTCGTTTTCAAGGATCTAAAAGGCGAGACGTTCAAGACGATGGGGGTGAGTTCTGCGATTTCGTTTCCAATGGAGATCCTTCCGGGTCAGACCTTCGATGTCGATTGGAAAGTCAAAGTCGGGAGCGACGCCGAGCCCTGTCCTCGGGGAGAGCGGTTTACTCGCACGGTCTGGGGCTGCGATACAACAGTCCCGGGCGAATCCTTTAGTCGCAAACCGTGGCCAGCATGCCGGCGTCCTCAAGGAGAGTTCGCAGCATTTAAGGAACCTATTGAATTGGATGGAGGATGGTTTCCTCAGCACTACCGAGTCGTCGGAGAATTCAAAAATACTGTGAGGGTCACCGACGATATCGAACTCGACGCGCAGGAGCTTTTGATTCGGACTTCCAAGCCCAGCGAGCCTTTAGATCCAAGCGTTGAGAAGTATTCCTGCCAGGGTTACTTCATGAAATGAGTCATCCAAAGGGGGCGGTAATCAGTGGCAGCCGGATTCAAGGTATGAGAAGAGGGGAGGCGTATGTCCTCCCCAGAATTTTCGCCACGCGAAGCCTCGATTGATGACCTTTCGGAACTCGTTCGCATCGAGTCCGCTGTTCACGTTGCTCCTTGGAGCGATCAGGGTTTTAAAGGTGAGCTTGAAAAGCCTTACAGTCACACGCTCGTGATGACCGATGAAGAGACGGATGCGGTCATAGGCGGGTACATCGTGTTTTGGGAAATGGGAGAAGAGATTCAGATACTCAATGTGGCAGTCGATCTGCCTTACCGAGGCTTGGGTCTTGCCCAGAAATTGATCCGAAAAGTGGCCGATATGGCACTCAAAAAAGGGCTAAAGAAGGTGACGCTGGACGTTAGAAAGTCCAATAACGCAGCCATCCAGCTCTATCAGAAGCTCGGTTTCACGATCCAAACAGTCCGAAAAGCCTTCTACTCAAATAGCGAAGATGCTTACGGAATGATCCTCGATCTGACGGTTGAGAAGACCTTCGAATTTTAAAGACCGAGCGCTTTAGTTTGTCTTAACTATTCCCTGCTTTACAAGGCTAGAAGCGGCTGGATAAGGTCCGCCCGCTTATGAAGTTTATTCAAGCGGCTTTGAAAACGGGCCAACTGCTCGTTCAAAAAGTTTTGATTTTCACCCTCGCGATCGGTTTTGTGTCGGCCTTCTGGTCGGCGATTTCTCTCCCGCAAACTCCAACGGATGATTTTGGATTTGGAGCGCATCGCTCTTCTCGTCCGACTTCGGTTGCGGGAATGTCCTACCGGGTGATCACCGCGATTCTTTCTGAGCGGATGACCTCAGCCTCTCAAGATCAGATCGACCGACTCGCCAAGCACATCATCTTTCTCTGTCAGCGATATCACTTTGATCCTGCTTTCATTCTTTCGATGATCCAGGTCGAAAGCGGATTTAATCCAAGTGCCCTGTCTCCCGCCGGAGCAGTCGGACTCATGCAGCTCATGCCTGCCACAGCCACCGTCGTGGTCCGCGATATGAATCCACCTCTGGATAAGAAGACCCTGGAGAGCATCAAAAAGACCGCAACTCCCGAAAATCGATTCGTAGCGATGAGCCGCCAACTTCTAGTCGACCCGGTTGTCAATTTGACCCTAGGGGTGGCGTACCTGGCCTCCCTCCGGGAGCATTACCGCGAGCTCCATCCTTATTACGTTCTGGCTGCCTATAATATGGGACCAGCAAGAATTGATGAGCTGATGTCGAAAAAGACATTCAAACCTGATAAGACCAAGAAATATTTTGAAGCGATCCGCCAAGGGACTTCCCAGTTCCGCCTCTACCGGGCTAACCGCCGGCCTGCATTCGTTGCAGCCTCCTAGCAGTTAATCCCGCGAACGGTGGCTGTTTTGTCATCGTGCCGGCTCGCGCTAGCTAAGAGAGGTTTAGGTTTTAAATATGTACGAACTCCGTGTGAAGGTTGATTTCCCCGCCGCTCACCACCTGACTGGCTATCCGGGCGACTGCGCTCGTCCCCATGGACATAACTGGGTGCTCGAGGTTTACGCTCGCTCAACGAAGCTGGATTCCATCGGAATGGCGATGGATTTCCGCGATCTCAAGAAGGCAGCAAAAGAACTTGTGGCGCCTTGGGACCATCAGGATTTGAATCTTCTGGATGACTTCAAGACGATCAATCCATCGGCAGAAGCGATCGCGCGCCTTTCTTATGAGCGCTTGGCGAACTTACTCGATGGGGCTGAAACCTGGGTCGATAAAGTCACGATCTGGGAAAACGAACGCTGCTCGGCGACCTATTATGGTGAGCGCTCGATTGAGCGTTTAAGCCAAAAGCTCATTGCCCAAGACAACGCTCGGGCGTCGAATAAGGCTTAAGGAGCACGCTCATGCGTCAGCCTTCAGTCATTCTTTTATCGGGTGGGCTTGACTCGACCGCGAACCTTGCTTTTGCTTGCGAGTATGACGAGCCAGTCTTGGCTCTTACGATTCGTTACGGTCAGCGCGCGGCAGAGCGTGAGGTGATCGCGGCTCGTGGTCTTTGCGAGTATTACGGAGTTGAGCACCAGGTGATGGATCTCTCCTGGCTGGGTGCTTTGGGCGGAAGCTCTTTGACCCAGAGCTCGATGTCGGTTCCAGAGCTGAAGACCTCCGAGCTGGATGATCTTTCTGTGATTCAAGACACGGCAAAATCCGTTTGGGTTCCAAACCGTAACGGCGTTTTCATCAACGTTGCCGCAGCCTGGGCCGAACGTCGCGGAGCCAAGCGCGTGGTCGTTGGATTTAACCGCGAAGAGGCAACGACCTTCCCGGATAATTCGATCGATTTTTTGAATCGCTCGACGCGCTCCCTGGAACTCTCCACCGCCAATCATGTCGAAGTGTTCTGCTACACGGCTGCATGGGATAAGCGCGAGATTGTTCGCGAGCTTGAAAAACTTTCCAAGCCCTTTCCGTTTGAAAAGGTTTGGAGCTGCTACATGGGAGGCGAGACGGCTTGCGGAAAATGCGAATCTTGCCAACGTCTGTCGCGCGCGCTTTCGGTTCGCACCGGGAATAAAGGGGCTTAAATAGTGAATACTTCTCTGACGACCTTGTTTTCCAAGACAGAGCGAACCTATACAGGCCCTGAGCTCAGACCTCATTTTTTGCTTACCGAGCTCAAGCTTGAAGGATCAGGGATTGGCGCTTTCATCGGCCCGTGCCGAGTCGAGACCGCTCATCTCGTCGATTGGGAAGATCGCCTGGCCAATGACCGGATCGAAGCCAAGAAGATGGTTCATTTCATTGGGGAGTTCTTTGGCGCCTCTCTTCGTGAGGGCGTTTTGATTCAAAGACTTTTCATGGCCAACGCTTTTGATACGCTCCGAGAAAGGCTTGAAGCTTCGGGCAAGTTTGGAGTGCTGCGCCGCGATGGGGATGATCTTTTTGTTCGGGGTGAAAAAGGGGAGCGAAAGCTCTCTGTATCGATCGTGACCGCATCCCCGGTCTCGCAGCTTCTTCATGCGGGAATTAATATCGACCCAACCGGCGCTCCTGTGCCGGCAGTTGGGCTGGCTGAACTTGGCGTGGATCCTACGGAATGGGTCCCAGCTCTTCTCGAGCGCTTTGCGAAGGAATGGAAAGGCATGGAGTGGGCTTGCGTGAAAGTCCGTCCCGTGGTGTAGGTATTCTATGAGCTACAACCAGGTTCCTGAATACATTCGCAAGCTTGTTCCCTATGTTCCTGGGAAGCCGATCGAAGAAACTCAGCGCGAGTTCAATCTTCGCCGGGTCATAAAACTCGCATCCAATGAGAATCCTTTAGGCCCAAGCCCGAAAGCTCTTCAGGCCGCGCGCGAATGCATGCGCGATCTGCACCGTTATCCGGATGCAAGCGCCTATGAGCTCAAGCACGCGCTGGCTGCGCATCTGAATGTCGCACCTCAATCCATTGTTCTTGGAAATGGCTCAAACGAGATCATCGATTTTCTGATTCGCACTTATTGCATCCCGGGGGATTCGATCGTCACCTGTCAGGCTGCGTTTGTGGCGTACAAGATCTGCGCTCAGATTCATGGCGTGAACACGGTTGAAGTTCCGCTTGATTCGGAGCTTCGCTTCAGTCCGGCGGAAATGGTTCGCACGGTCGAGAAGAATCCTCGTGCGCGCGTCGTGTTTATCGCAAATCCGAACAACCCAACGGGTACTTACGTCACGACCCAGGAGATGAAGTATCTTCTGGACCGACTCTCCAAGATCCGCGGTGGATCCGTTTTGATCGCGCTCGATTACGCTTACTGGGAATATGTGACGGCCAAGGATCTTCCGGACCCGATGGAGCTTTTACGTCAGTATCCAAATGTCGTCGTCATGCGCACTTTCTCGAAAGTGTACGGCATGGCTGGAATGCGCATTGGCTATGGCGTTGCGGCACCTGAAATCATCGCGCATCTTGAGAAGGTCAGACAGCCTTTCAACATGAACTCCATCTCGCTCGCAGGCGCGGTTGCGGCGCTCACTGACAAGACGTTTGTCAAAAAAGCGCGTACGCTGAATGCTCAAGGCATGAAGTTCTGGGAAAAAGAACTGAAAGCTCTGGGAATTCCTTTTTGGAAGAGCCAGGGCAATTTCATTCTGGCGGATGTTCAGAAAGCGACCGGAATGTCGGGCGCCGAGGCTTACCAGGCTTGTCTTCGCAAGGGTGTGATCTTCAGGCCCGTGACAAACTACGGCCTGGCTCATGCGCTTCGGATCAGCATCGGCACGATGGCGGAAAACCGCGCAGGCATACGGGCATTGAAGACCTTGTTTCCGAAAGTATCCGCAAAGGCCAAAAAGTGATTCGGGAGAGTCAGGAAATGACCATTCCAAAGCTTGGACCTGTCATCGCCATCGATGGCCCTGCAGGAACGGGGAAGAGTTCCGCAACTCGCCGATTGGCTGACTCGCTCGGGTTTATCCATGTCGATACCGGCGCTCTTTACCGGGCGGTTGCGTATCTGGTTCTGCAGCAGGCAGCTAAAGCACGCGGCGACCAGGCCCCTGAGGCAGTGACCGAAGGAACTGTGGAAATCCCAAACTTTGTTGAGAACGCGACGGAGACCGCCCGCTCGGTGCACCTTGAGTTCAAGCGCATGCCTCGGAAGAATCCAAAGAACCGCATCTATGCGAACGGCAAGGATGTGACCGGCTTTATCCGTACTCCGGAAGTCAGCATGCTGGCGTCAAAAGTTTCCGCCATTCCAGCGGTTCGCGCCTCGCTTTTGGGGCTGCAGCGCCGCCTGGGTTGCGTGGGTAAAAGCATTTTGGAAGGCCGTGACATTGGGACGGTCGTTTTCCCGGATGCCGATGTGAAGTTTTTCCTCACGGCTGATGTCGATGAGCGTGCCAAAAGGCGGCTTGCTGAGCTTGAAGCTTCCGGAGCTGACGCCCCATCTTTTGAGGAACTCAAGCGGCAGATCGCTGAGCGGGATCGCGGAGATTCAGAACGTGCGATTGCCCCTCTTAAAAAAGCAGAAGATGCGCTAGAGTTAGATACGAGCCAAATGACTTTGGATGAAGTCGTGAACAGCATGGAAGCAACCGTTCGTCAAAAACTCGGAATAGCATCGGCAAAGAGGGGCGCTTGAGTAACTCGATTTCTCGTCGCGCATCGCGCGCTGGACTTCGGATTCTCGTGATTCGCCCGGATCGTCTCGGAGATGTCGTTTTATCGACGCCAGTCTTTGAGGTGATCAAGCGCCATTACCCGGATTCGCACCTGACTCTCGTGGTGCGCGAAAGCGTCGCGCCCGTGGTTCGAGGGCTTCCATCCATCGATGAAGTTCTGATCTTTGATCCTGAGAAGCGGCACGCGGGCTTCCGTGGATTTTTGAGACTTGTGGAAGATTTCCGCAAAGGAAATTACCGGATCGCGGTCGTGCTTCAGGGCAATATGAAGATTGCCGCGGCAACCTTCTTTTCCAATATCCGTTACCGGGTTGGGCCCCTGAGCAAGATTTATTCATACTTCTTATTTAATCGCGGCATCCGCCAGCATCGTTCACAAGTGGAGATGCATGAGACGGATTATAATCTCCAGCTTTTGCGCCGCCTGGGGATTCGTGTCAGCAGTCGTCGCGTTCCATTGCGCGTCAGTGTTCCGGATGAGAAGCGCGCTCAGGCTCGCGCCTGGCTATTGGGGAAGGGCTGGAATCCTGAGCAGCCTTTGGTTGCGGTTCACCCCGGAATGGGGGGCTCGGCTCTCAATTGGCCCGAGACTCATTATGTCGAGTTTGTCCGTACTCTTTTAAAGGAAGGTCGTCAGGTTCTATTGACCGGAGGTCCTGCGGAAGTTTCGCTTTTGAACCGCATTGGCGACGCGCTCGGCCCCCTGAAAGAAAAGGCGATCTTTTACTCAAACACGGAGCCTGTGGGCGGACTCGGAGCAACGCTTGAGTTTTTTGCGGGTCTCATCTCGCATGTCAGCCTGATGGTCGCGCCAAGCACTGGACCGCTTCATCTTGCTGTGGCCCTGGACCGTCCGGTTCTGACCTTTTATCCACCGATCCGCGTTCAGAGCGCGATTCGTTGGGGTCCGTATTTGAAAGACGAGTCTCGCGCAAGCGTCATGGTCCCGGATGTTTACTGTGGGCAGGATTTCAAATGCCTGGGAAATCTTTGCAATTACTTCCCATGTATGAAAAGCCTAACAGTGACGCAGGCGCTTGATCAGGCTAACCAGCAGTTGGCCAAAAGATCGTTGGAGATTGCGGATCAAGTCGCAAAAGAAATGGCTCCTGAAAAAGTTCCAGAAAAAGTTTAAGTCTAATCCCTGAGACAAGCACATGGCAAAGACCCGTAAAGCGGTGCAGAAGAAGTCTTTCAAAAACTACGAAATGGAAATGATCCGCCCCGAGCATTGGGAGCGGGGAAGACTCAGAGAAATTCTTCGTCGCAAGATGCCGCGCAAGAAGGTTCTGGTCATCGGCGATGTCGGCATGGATCGTTACACGATCGGACTGGTCGAGCGGATTTCTCCTGAGGCGCCTGTTCCGATCGTTCTCGTTGAAGATGAGCAGCATAAGCTGGGCCTTGCAGCGAACGTTGCCGATAATGTTTCATGTCTCGGCGGCATCCCCCTTTTGGTGGGGATCGTAGGTGCTGATCGCATCGCGCTCGATTTTAAAAAGCTTTTGAAGGTTTCCAAGATTCCTTCCCAGCATCTGATCGAAGACGCTCATCGTCGCACTGTTTTGAAAGAGCGTATCGTCAGTGATCGTCAGCAGCTTGTGCGCGTCGATTACGAAACGGTGGGCCCGATCAGTCAGGCAACAGAAGCTGTGCTCCTCAAGAAAGTGAAGCAGCTTCTGCCGCAGGCTGATTGCGTGATTCTTGAGGACTACGCGAAGGGTCTTTTAAGTGCCGAGCTTGCTGAAGAGATTTTTGCTCTGGCAAGGAAGGCTGGCAAATTTGTCGCGGTTGACCCGAACATGAAAACACCAGTGGGTTTTTATCGGGGCGCATCGGTTCTGACCCCGAACACCAAGGAAGCTGAGAAGCTTTCTGGCATTTCCATTTATGACAATGAGTCACTTCTGGCCGCAGGCTCTGCCATTCTGAAGGCGACTGATGCCGAGCATGTCGTGATCACCCGCGGTAAAGACGGGATGGCGATCTTCTCCAAGGAAGATCATCGAGTGATGCTCATTCCGACTTACGCGCGTGAAGTCTATGACGTCTCGGGTGCAGGCGATACCGTGATCTCCGTTCTGGCTCTTGCCATGGCGGGTGGCGCTAGTGTCGTTGAAGCTGCAATCTTGGGAAATCTTGCGGCAGGCGTTGAAGTTGGTAAGCGCGGTACCGCGACCGTCACTCCGGATGAAGTCGAAGTCGCTCTCGAGTTCTTTGGGGCGATGGGGATTTCTCAGTAGGGTCTAGGTCTGCGGTCAATGTTTTGACTCTGCGATCGATGATCGATTTGACAGGTTCACTAATCGGGGCATTTAGCCGATAAGGCGATATGGGCTCGAGAGTCGTTCTTCGACTATATCCACTTTTTTTAGCCTGTTTGCTCAGCGTCGCTCCGCTCGTCGCTGCTCGCGCGCAGGATGAGATCAGCTCTCGGCTGATTGAGGATGTGAAAAGTACAGTCGAAGAAATCGCGAAGCTGCATCCTCCTGAGGAGTCTTACTATATTGGAATCGGGGGGAGTCCAACGCCTGTCATTGCTTTGATGCAAGAAGCAGGACTCTCTGCGGCAAACGTCCCGGCTTCTCGAAGTGGAGCGCTAGTCGGTGTAGCGAAAAATAATGCTCAGTATCACGAGAATCTATTTCGACATCTCGATCAATTTATTCCCAAGCCGGAAGTGTTGGGAAATCGAAAATTAGTGGTGATGGATTTTACGTATAGTGGCGCCTCGTTAATGAATTTCAAAGACGCGTTGGAATACTATTTCAAAGAGCGTGGTTTGCATCTTCCCCATCAATTTGTGGCTCTCAGGTCAAGCCAAACTCAAGGTCAATATCTTGAAGAAGGTGTCCAACACATCTATTTGCCTAAATATCTCGAGGAAGTATTGTCGAATAACTCTGGGTTTAAGCAAGTGTATCGGGAATACGATTCTTGGGAAGCGTCAAAGACACAGGCGTACCGGCCACCGCAGCAACGAGCGCGGTATCTTGAATTGCGAGCACGCTTTGGTTTAGCCTTGAGGCAAGATCCAAAGTTTTTAGAGCGTATCAAACGGACTCATTTTGTTCGTCCTCAACATGAAAATGTGAACATGACTACGAATGCGGATACGAGTGGGAATACGGGTTCTAGAGAGAAGCGAGGCTGCGTTATTGGGTTTCTCAGACGTATCTTTACGAAGCGTTAGCTCGTTCCACGGATACGCGCAGCAATGGGGTTCCGGGAAGGTTGATGACGATGTGCGTCTTTAGGGTAGTGGTCTTGTTATAGCCCAATTGCCAGGCTATAGTCGGGCCCGTGAGCTCAAAAGAACCTTCCGCAACCAAGCCTACTTTTATCCCACCTACAGACGTCGCTGGCGTCTTAAAGCAGATCAAGCGACCTGAGAAAGCGGTCGTCACGGCAGGCATGCCTTACGCCAACGGCCCTCTTCACATTGGGCATCTGGCTGGTGCGCATGTTCCAGCGGATATTTATTCCCGGTGGCTGGGGCTTTTGATCGGACGAAAGAACGTTCTTTTTGTGAACGGAACCGATGACCACGGCTCGACGAGCGAAGTCGCAGCTCTCAAAGCCGGTCTCCCCATGCGCGAGTTCATCGATGGCATTCACGTCAAGCAGCGCGAGACGTTGAAGCGTTATTCGATCGGCGTCGACACCTACACGGGAACCTCGCGCCCGGAATGCTTTCCAGCTCACAAGGAGCTCGCACAAGATTTTATCCGTAAGCTTTACAAGAACGGCATGCTCGAAAAGCGCAAAAGCATGCAGTGGTACGATACGACTCTCAATCGCTTTCTCCCAGACCGCTACGTGAAGGGGAAATGCCCAAATCCTGCTTGCGATAACGAGAGCGCCTACAGTGACGAGTGCGATAAGTGCGGGTCGCAGTACGATCCATCGCAGCTTGGAAATCCCAAGAGCGCGATCAGTGATTCGGTTCCTGTGATGAAGGAGACGGTCCACTGGTGGCTCGATATGTGGAAGGTCTCGGACGTCCTTCGCGTTTGGATCCAAAGCAAAGAAGGCACGTGGCGTAAGCCAGTTCTGGCTGAAGTCCTTGGAACGGTTCTTCCGACTGCCTCCTTCGATGCGGCTCTTGAGCCTCAGTATAAAGAGATGAAGGCGCAGCTTCCAAAGCATAAGCCACGCTATGCTCCGGGCAAAAAGATCGCGCTTCAGTTCGAGTCAAAAGACGAAATGAACAAGGGTAGGGAGATGCTCAAGGCTCAAGGCATTGAAACGGCTCTTGTCGACGCTTGGGCACATCGCTCGATCACCCGTGACGTTTCCTGGGGTATCCCGCTTCCTGTGGAGCTTGATCCGGATATGGCCGGCAAGACGCTTTACGTCTGGCCGGATTCCTTGATCGCTCCGATCTCATTCTCAAAAGTCGCATTGAAAGAATCGGGACGTGATCCAGAGATGTACGCTGAGTTTTGGCGCAATCCAAACGCTAAGGTTTATCAGTTCCTCGGCCAGGATAACGTTTTCTTCTACGTCATCATGCAAGGCGCGATGTGGCTTGGAACTCAGGAAGACCCAATGAGACTTCCTCAGGCGGGCGAGTTGCAACTGACTGACATCTTTGGATGCTTCCATCTCCAAGTCAACGGCGAGAAGATGAGTAAGTCTCGCGGCAATTTCTATAGCGGCGATCAGCTTCTCGAGGAGAAGGGCTACACGGCCGATCAGATTCGTTACTTCTTGGCAACTTTGAGCTTGCCTGAGAAGGCTTCGAATTTTGATTTCGCGACTCTCGATGAGCGTAACAAATTCTTGGCTGGCCCAATGAACGCGGCCTTTGAAAAGCCGATTTCTGCTTGCCACTCGAAGTTTGGCGGAAAGATTCCAGAAGGCGTTCTGAACGAGAAGGTTGTTCAAGAGACGCTTCAGGTCGTGCGCCGATATGTCAAAGGCATGGATCGTTCCGAGTACTCCAATCTCTTGGGCGCGATCGAAAACTACGCACGCTCGATCAACAGCATGTTCACGCAGTTCAAGCCGCATGACGATCGCTTCCCAGAAGAAGCTCGCAAGAACGCGCTTTACACCTGCTTCTATGTTCTCAAGAACATCATGATCATGCTCTATCCATTTGTCCCTGAGACGATGGATCGCCTCCGTCAGTCGCTGAGACTTCCAAAGGAAGTCTTTACGATTGATGAACTGGGTAAGCCAATTCCTGGCGGTCATGAGATTGGTGAGAAGCTTCAGTATTTCCCGGCGGTGGCTGGGGCGGAAGTGGGCGAGGCTTAATTAAGTGTATGACGCGCTGTTTCGCCGCAGCGGCGAAGCGGTGCGGCGAAGTCTGATTTTCAGACTATAGGCTGCAATTCGACCCACATCTAACTTGAGCAAGTGGACAACGCTATTCCACTCGATTGCATTTCGAGTTGTGAGTTTTAAGGAGCTACATGAGTACACCTAAACGACCTCTCGGAAAGTCTGGTATCTTGGTTGCGCCCCTGGCGTTTGGCGGAAACGTATTTGGCTGGACAGCCGATGAAGCGGCATCGTTTCGACTCCTTGATAGATTTGTCGACCGGGGATTCAATCTGATTGATACAGCTGACGTGTACACGCGCTGGATCCCAGGACATCAGGGCGGCGAATCGGAGTCAATTATCGGAAAGTGGCTCAAGAAGAGCGGCAAACGTGACAAGGTCGTGATTGCCACCAAGGTTGGATTCGATATGGATCCAGCAAAATCCGGAATGTGGTCTGACACGCGTTGCTTGAAGAAGGACTACATTCTTAAAGCAGTCGAAGACTCTTTGAAGCGACTTCAGGTCGAGACCATCGATCTATATCAAACTCACATCGATGACTTGGATACGCCCGTCGAAGAAACGATGGAGGCATTAGATCTTTTGGTTCGTCAGGGAAAAGTCAGATCAATCGGGGCGTCTCAGTATAAGCCCGAGCGTTTGATCGAATCGCTGACGTTTGCCGAAAAGAATCATCTCACGCCCTATACTTGCTTGCAGCCTGGATACAATCTTTACGACCGTGAAGACTACGAGCGCGACTTGCAGCCCATTGTTGAAAAGTACGGCTTGGGGGTCATTACTTACTTTTCGTTGGCAGGCGGGTTTCTGACCGGAAAATACCGCACGGATCAGGATCTTTCGAAGAGCGCTCGCGGACAGGGCATCGTGAAAACGAAATACTTCAATGAGAAGGGACTGAAGATCGTTCGTGCTTTGGATCAGGTAGCAGAACGAGTCCATGCCCCTTTATCCACCATTGCTCTGGCCTGGATTTTATCCAATCCGACGATTACCGCCCCGATTGCCAGCGCTACGAACTTGGAGCAGCTTGATGAAATTTTGAAGGCTCCAGAGCTCAAGTTGGATACTGAATCTTTAGAGCTTTTCAATCGTGTATAAAATGCATCGTATGATTCGATGTTTTTGGGTTTTAATGCTTTTCGCTCTGACGGCATCAGCAGAAACACCTTCTATTTTTGGAAAGTGGCAAAGCAATTGTTTTGCGCTTCCAGTTCGACATTCTTTCATTGCTGACCTTTCCGCTGGTTCAAAAGATCTAGCATTGGATGTGAACCTCTATTCGGACAGCTCGTGTGCGAATCCGAGCCTGATCATCAACATTGAGGGGGGCTACAATACAGGACAAGCGATGGGTC
>JBJMMA010000079.1:0-3737 GCA_045805065.1 Bdellovibrionia bacterium
CCGTCGTTCAAGTTCTTTCAATACTGATCGAATTGAGCACATTTATCGGGATCCGCATTACAAGGATGCAAGGCTTTTCCTTCATTATGGCGATCTTTCCGATTCAACCGGATTGAACCGTACTCTACGGCAGATCAAGCCCTCGGAAATCTATCATTTGGGCGCACAGAGCCATGTTCGTGTCAGCTTCGATATTCCTGAGTATACTGCAGATGTAACGGGGCTTGGAACGATTCGCCTGCTGGACGCAATTCTGGATACCGGAATTGATACACGTTTCTATCAAGCTTCCAGTTCGGAAATGTACGGCAAGGTGCTCGAAGTGCCACAAAAGGAGACCACACCATTCTATCCGAGAAGTCCTTATGGCTGTGCAAAGGTTTTCGCGTACTGGAGCACTGTGAACTACCGTGAGGCGTATAATCTGCACGCTTCGAACGGGATACTCTTCAATCATGAATCGCCTCGGCGCGGAGAAACGTTTGTCACTCGCAAGATCACTCGCGCACTGTCTCGCATTCTTGCTGGGAAGCAGAACGAGCTTTACCTAGGCAACCTCGATGCGAAACGCGACTGGGGCTATGCAAAGGATTACGTTGAAGCAATGTGGATGATGCTCCAGCAGTCTTCCGGTGACGATTATGTCATCGCAACCGGTGAGACTCACTCCATTCGGGAGTTCCTGGATCTTGCTTTCGGCGCCGTTGGCAGAGAATGGAACGATTATGTGAAGATCGATCCAAAATATTATCGTCCAACTGAAGTTGATCTTCTGATTGGGGATCCAACCAAAGCAAAGAAGCAGCTAGGCTGGGAGCCTCGTTGCTCGTTCCCCGAGCTTGTGCGCCTGATGGTGACCGAAGATCTTCGCCTCGAGGGTCTTGATCCGGAGAAGTACATCAAGAATTAATCTTGCTGCATTCAAGTTTTATTTAACGCAGTAATTGATTTTGCTGTGGAGTCAGACTTCGGATGATTGTTTAATTCATGAGCTGGCAGTTTCTTTGTATGTAAAAGACGTATTCGGCACCGTGGCGAAATAGGGGCTGGGTAACTGAATCTGCATGGCCTGAAAAGGACATTTTATGAAGAAGACTTCCCATCCAAGTTGCGTCTTTAACCAGTTGGGTGAATTTCTAGTCTTATTCATTCTTCTCATCTTGTTTGTCGCTGTACGGTGGTCGTTTTTAGACTTAATGCCGCGATGGGACGAGTTTTACTATTTTCGCTCCATGGTTGATTCTGCTCATTCTCTTCGAAGCGGTTCAGCGCAACAGATGTTGAACGCGCTCAATTGGTATGGGCATCCATCCATGGGATACGCATTGTTTATGTCTATTGGACAGTTTATCTCTCCTTATAGTCATTACATTGCTAATCTTCAGCATTTACTATTGAGCGTCCTGGCGGTTGTCGCATTTTATAAAATTCTAGAGCACTTTTTTTCGGATAACAGCTCGGCACCAGAGAGAGTCCTTGTAACTGCGTGTTTTGCATTTAATCCTACCTTCTTTGCGACGTCTCTTCTGCTAGGCACAGATTTTCCAGTGATAGTATTTTTCATTTTGACGGCACTGTCGTTTCTGCACCGTTGGCGTCTATCATTTGTTTTCTCGGCTGTTTTATTAGTATTTTCGAAAGAAACTGGCGTTGTTCTTTACGGCTTATTTCTTTCCGGACTTTTCTTTTACAAGGTGCTGTTTCCTTCCTCGAATGACCAAGAAGGGCGGCAGAGTGAAGGAAAATTATTTTGGACCGCGATTTACCTGCTGCCGATCCTAGCTTTTCTAGTTTTCATGATCATCAGAAAAGGCGAATTCTGGGGCGGTCGCTTAGATGGTCTCAATTCAAAAATTCCGCACACTAGTTTTAATTATGTCATTTTCAGGCGGAACATTGTCAATCGGTTCACCGAGATATTCTTGTTAAGTGGGACGTGGATTTATACGCTCGTGATTTGCGTAAGCTGGTATCTGCATAGAAAAATGAAAGGCAATACCTTGACAGAAAGCGAAAAAATTTTTCGCTGCCTAGTAGTTATTCCATTTATTGGGTTTCTGATCCCAACAATGCTGTTTACTGCGACTCCTCCTCATCCTCGCTACATCGTGGTCTCAGTATTCTTTTTGATGCTGCTTTTTTCTAAGGAGTTCATAAAGCTGCCTTTGAAGCCACTGGGAAAGCAGGCAATGCTGTTTCTGTTGGTAGCACTCTCAATACTGCAAAATTTTCGAACCATTGATCCTGTATCGAAGCTTGTGTTCCACACATTTCCAATTGGACTCCATCACTTCCTCGATATTGGCTATCTCGGACAGGACAACCCGGCCGGTCGCGCGGATGAGATAGCCTACAATACTGAGTTTTCAGCCATTGAGCGGCTCTTAAATGAAGTGAACCAGACTATTCAAGTGAGTTCCAATACGGCACTTTTTGTGGTTGACTCCTGGAGCCAGTTTATCGTGGGCGACGAGCAAAATCCGATGAGAGTCGACAACGCAACGCTGCGCCGGACGCTAAATCCAGACAGTTCTTTTCCGGTCCGAGTTTACAATATTTTTCACCCCGATGTGCCAAACCTTCCAAAGACCGGTTATTATCTAGAGTTTCCACTGAGTCGCACGCAGGCCGCTGAGTTTGAGGAAATTTCAAAATATTATTCTATCGGCTCAAAAGTCGTCGTGAATTACCACGGTTATCAGGCAGTTATTTATCCATTACAACGCCTGCAGCAGTAATGTGATGGGTCGGTTGTTATTGCCTTCTGTATACGGATTTCAGGTGTTGAAATAATTGGGTAAGATGCTTTAATTCCATTTGCTCGTAGGTGGTCACAATGAGTCTAACAAAATCGAGAATGCAGCTTGTTCCTATTCTGTACGATGCTTTGCAATGGTATGTGCATCGGGATCACGGAGCTACAATCAGCGCGGTCAAAAAGTTTTACGATGCGGCAAGCAGCGGGGGCGTTCTTGAAATTGGTTGTGGCACAGGCACCATCTCCAATACTTTTAGACTGGATGACTATCTAGGTGTCGATACTGATTCGGATCGGATTAGTTTGGCCCGTAGCAGGTATCCTGGACGACGTTTTGAAGTGGCCGACGCGTCTAGTTTCGATTCTAAATATCTTTCGCAGTTCGGCTTTCTCTTTGTGCATGGTGTGATTCACCATCTTAGTGATAGCTCGGTACACGAGATGTTCCTTAAAATCGGGGAAGCAGCACGTTTGCGAGGAACGCCAATCCAATTTCTGGTTCTTGAGCCTATTCTTCCTCGATTGCTGACAAATCCCATTGGATGGTTTCTGGCCAAGATGGATAGGGGGCAGTGGGTACGTACTCATGAGGAGTATCTGGAGCTATTTGGCGAAAAAGTGAGTGGTTCGGAAATTATCCCTTATAATATGCGTTGGCCAGTTGCCAGGGCGTGCTACCTCTTGAAGTTTTGAGGTGTTGGTCCTCAGAGCCAGATTTTATAGAGCTAAAGCTGATCACCACAAGATATGATCTGGGAAGAATTCACCTTTGGCTTAGGGCGGTTATTTGCTAGATCTCAATAGACACTTCTATGAATAATGTACTTAAAGCCTTAAGGTGGACCTCTTTTCGCACAATTGTCGGTCGTCGTGCGGGCCTTTGGCTTGTTCTGAGTGTCCTATCTTCATTGGGCTTAGCTGCGGTTGAGCTACTTTTTGCATTTTTTCTGGCTCATCTTCTCTTTCTGCTTGGAATCAG
>JBJMMA010000080.1:0-3103 GCA_045805065.1 Bdellovibrionia bacterium
AGCGGTACGTCCCGCGCGGCCTGCGCGCTGAATGGCTGAGGCGCGGCTGATGGGTTTTGTTTTCAGAGAGGGAACGCCGGACCACCACGAGTAAGTAGCGATTCTGTGCAGACCGCTATCAATCACGTTGGTGACGCCTTCAATGGTCAGCGATGTCTCCGCAACGTTGGTTGAGAGAATGACTTTACGACGGTCTGCCTTTCGGATGGCCTGATCTTGCTCTGCTTTGGAGAGCTCACCATGCAGCGGAAGGACGAGCGGTGCACCAGGCTCGCCTCGAAAGTATTCTTGAATGGCACTCTCTGCGCGCCGGATCTCGCCCATTCCCGGAAGAAAAACCAGGAGGTCGCCTTCGTCATCGGATTTTGACTCAATCGCGCGCACGACCGCGTCTCTCACTTGAAGCTCCAGAGGTTTAGTGTTTGAGGTGCCTGAAGTGCTTGCACTCAGATAGTGGACGCTCACATCATAGGGACGGTTTTGAACTTCAACCACGGGCGCATCGCCTAAGTAAGCAGAGATCCGATCCGTATCGAGCGTTGCTGACATGACCACGATCCGAAGATCCGGGCGCTCCATTTTTTGAAGCTGCCTTAAATAGGCAAGGGCAGTGTCCGTATGAAGATGGCGCTCGTGGAATTCGTCCAATAAAACGGCGCACACGCGGGAAAGCTTTGGATCGCCTAAAAGCTTTCTCATCAGCATCCCTTCCGTCATGAAGCGCAAGCGGGTGGCGGGGCCTCCCACGTTTTCAAAGCGGAACTGATAGCCTACCGTTTTTCCGATCTCTTCACCCATCTCCTCGGCAACGCGTCTTGCGGAATACTTGGCGGCCAGACGGCGCGGTTCCAAGACGATGATTTCCCCGCTTGCATGCTTCCGGGCAAAGCTAGCGTTCAAAAGCGCAGGAGGAACACGAGTTGTTTTTCCTGATCCCGGTGCTGCTTTCAGAACCAAATTAGGAGTGCGCTCCAGGCTCTCCAGAATTTTAGGCAAGCTCGGATCAATGGGTAGGCTGCGGAGAGAAGATTTCATGAATAAGTGCTGAGTTTTGATTTGAGTTACTTTTTGGCACTTCTTTTCAGATTTGTCCAAGAAGGAGCGCCGATTTCTGGTGTCAGTTTGAGGCCAAGGTGCATTTTGGGATCGAAATGGGAATCGGCCCAGTATGCTAAAAAGAGTAATTATCTTCATTAGTTGTATCAAATTTTAATGATTTGGCCGCTTGGAACACGCCTTGCTCAGTCAGGATTCAACAGCCGGGGGGAGCTGGAATATGAGTTCCAATAGAATGGGAAGCGCGGGGGCAGTCAGAAACCGACAGTATGAGTTGGGCTGGGCAGTTTTGATTTTGATTGTGAATGTCATTCTCTTTGCGAGTCATGCTTGGGCATTGGGGTCAGGGCTTCCAAGTCATGCGAGCCAAGAGGTGGTTCATTGTGCCTATTACGATGCCAAGGATCAGGATCAGATTCCGTTTGCGACGGAGAAATCCTGCCACGCAAAACATGATCATTGCGTGAAAGCTTGTGCTGTCTCGGCTTATTCCTGCGTGGCTCAAGGCGCGTATGCGAACGGCAAGTCCTGCCGTGAAGCGGGGTTTTCAGAGATCTCAGAACCAGACGCCCGCTCACGGGCTGTTGTTGCCTGCCTGGCGACGGGAGCAGTCAATTGCCAGGTGTTGAAATGTTCGGAGGAAAAGCGGGAAGTCGCAGCTCTCTGACGCGAAACTTGCAGCTTGGCTTGGGTTCAAGAGGATTAAAAAATCATGAAAGAACCCAAAAAAATCAGCCGCAAAGGCGAATGGTCTGATCGTGTGACACTTCCTGAACCAGCCGACCAGAACGAGCCCGGTTCAATCGAGCAGCAACTCGATATGGTTGAGGGCGGGGGGCCTAAGGGCGATACCCTGATTCGAGACCATGGAAAGACCTTTGATGACAAGCGCGACCCAAACTACGTCAACGAGCTCGATGGCGATGAGATGCTGAAGAATTATCACATCAACATGGGCGAATCGAATCGCGAAGGCGATGAAATGAGTGGGGATGAGCACTCGCTGGGACTTCAGGGCGGAGACTCGGAATTTGCCAATCAACCCACCTTTGATGATGAGCTTCCAGGTGAGGAAACCGAAAGAGAAGAGGAGCGCGAAAAAAGAGGCGCTGCCTAAGAAATATCCTGAAGAATAGCTTGCAAGGGAAATCGGCAGTTTCTGCCCATTGACCGAAACTCTTTGGCTTGTGACCATTTGAGTGGAGGCAACTATGCGCAGAAACTGTCCCCATTGTGGTGCGGACCAATTCGTCGCCGATGAAAAACTTACGGCGGGTTGGGTATTTCTGAAATGCCATCACTGCGCGATCGCTTCGGCGCTTCAAGGCAAAGCCTCGCTCAAGCTGATTCAATTTTCCGAGCGTCCAGTCCGAGTTACCCCAGACCGAGTTGCAATCGAGCGAAGTCCGGCAAAGCCCGATGAGCCTCGTGTTGAATTCATAAGGCCTGTTCTCTCACTCCCGCCGGTTCCTGATTTTTTGAAATCAGATCGCGCTCCGGAAAAAATCGAAAAGCCTGCTGAGCCTTTGATTTTTGAGCCAGAGAATCAACCGAGTGCCCCTGTGCCGATTCTTCTGGAAGAGGAGAAAGCGCCATTTACTTTCAAGTTCACATCCCGGTTATCTTCACGGCTATCAGATAAATTTTCAGGTGATTGGAAAAAGAGCATCACTCAGCGAAGTGTTGAGTTTGCTCAAAGCGTTCGTCCTTATTCTTTGCCACTGATGCTTGCGATTGTCTGCTTTGGCAGCGGAGGCTATCTGATTCGCTCGGCAAAGCAGATCCGGGAAGGGGCCTGGGTTTTTCCAATTCAAAATCCGGTCAATGTCGCGTCCGATGTCGCTCCAGCTTCAGATCTGGTGCCTCAAGCGGTGGCACAGAATGAGCCAGCTCAAGTTCAGGCTCAAGCTCCTGCTGCACCGATACCCGCTGCAGCGCCCGTCGCAGCATCCGGTGCGACATCGGTTGCAAAAGGGCCAGCACGTGTTGCCGCGTCCAATCGCGCTCCGGCCGCAGCCCCATCAGAAGAGAAAGTGGAAGTTCTCGC
>JBJMMA010000081.1:0-11183 GCA_045805065.1 Bdellovibrionia bacterium
GTGGATGAGCATATCGCACGCGTTACGCTCGCCAACATTCGCGTGGGTGGCACTGCTTCAACGGGCCCATCCTTTGGATCGATCACGATCAATGATATCTCGATCCAAGGCACGATCACCGCGATCTATCGTCATTGATTCACGATGATTTGAAGCGCAATCTGGCGTTTGCTCGATAGCAAACGCGGCGGTCTGCAGAGTGCATCTCCGTTTTTAAAAAAAACGGAGACTATTATTTATGTACATGCAGATGAGAAAATTTCGCGTCAAATCAGGCAGCGCTGAACAGCTTTGTCGTCAGGCTGCTGATCAGTTCTTACCGCTCGTCAAAAATGTTCGCGGCTTTGTGGACTACATGATCATCGACAATCATGACGGCCATGTCATGTCGATCAGCATTTGCCAGGATCAAGCCGGTGTTCAGGAAGCTTATCAATTAGCGAAAGACTGGCACCGTCAGTATTCACAGCAACTTGAAGGACCGCTCGATGTGATTGAGGGTGAAGTGATGGTGGATTCGAGCGGATTCTTGCAGCAGCAACAGCCAAGAATGGCTGCTTAACTTGCGCCATTGCTAAAAGTGCCTGTTGAAAACAAAAAAGGCCCGCTTCTTTGAAGATTTTCTCAGGGAGATAATCTCAGAAGCCGGGCCTTTGTTTTTTTGAAATGGTGGGTTGTGTAGGGATCGAACCTACGACCCAGAGATTAAGAGTCTCTTGCTCTACCAACTGAGCTAACAACCCATCCGAATCAACGTGGGGAGTCATTTAACAAACTCATTTCAGGAGTGCAAGCATCAGATTTATACTAAAAGCATGAATCGTCATTTTCTTTTGCCTCTAGCCGCCTCGACCGCTTTATTTGCAGCCTGCCCCATCACAACTCCCCAAGTTTGGGCGACTAGCTTCGTTTCCAGGCCCCTTCCTGAGACGACTCAAAAGACCCCGACGCTGGTTCGGGGCAAGATTGGCTCAAATTATTCCGACTGGGTAAAAACGCCAGAAGGGGGCCGGCGCATTTATACGTTCTATGAGCTTCAGGTCACTGAGGTCTTCAAGGGAGAACCCAAGCCGGGCTCTTCCATTCAGGTGCGTGAGATTGGAGGCGAAAAAGATGGGGTCGGGCTTCAAGTCGCAGGAGCTGCCCAGTTTAGCCCGGGTGAGGATGTTGTTTTAACGCTGGGAGAGAAAAACCCGGATGGAAGCTACGATCTTCGCGGTTTAATGACCGGAAAGTTTGACATTGGACGTGATCAGTCGGGCAATGAGATTCTCATCGGCGCAACCGGTGAGGAGATGGAGGGAGGCGTTTCTGAAAAAAGCGCCGATGATCACCATGGCCCATGGACTGTGAATGAGTTTCGAAAAATGGTCGCATCGCAATCTGGCGCCTCTCATTCTGAAGGGGTGGCGCAAGCCAGTTCTCGCGCTGAATCCACTTTGGCAACGCCAGCACCCTCTGTATCCCCGAGCGCAAGTCCCAGAGCAAGTTCAGGAGCGAGTTCCTTGCCGGCATCTCAATTGCAAACGAACCGCGACCAGGGGGCAGTCCATTACGGCTTAGCTGCAGTTCTCCTTATAGGATTGGGAGGATTGATGGTGGGCTGGAGGGCGCGAAAAAAGAAGTAAACAGCGCGTCTTTACAATAACTCGGCGCCACCTCCTCGCCAAAGGAGCATCCAGGGATGGGACGGCGCGAGATTGCGATCAAAGGGTTAGGGATCGCGTACGCGGTCTCATTGCTTATAGGGCTTGCAGGTTCAGCTTGGGCATATACGCCAACCATTACGCCGGCAGGAATTCCGGTTCGTTGGCCTGGCCAGGTGAAACTGCAATTTGCCGGAAATCCCATCAATCGCTCAGGCGTCAGTGATTCGGAATTTTATACAGCGGTTGTGCATGGCCTTCAGCGTTGGAACTCCGCATCCTCGGGCAGCGTGGGCTTTGACTACTGGCAGGGAACCGATCCCGTTATCTATGATCCAAGCAGCGATTTTAACGGACTCTCAAGCATCTACTTTGCTTCGAATGCGAAGACTCCTGCCGGTCTTTCGCCTAACGTACTAGGGCTGACGCAAGTCTGGTATGATACGACGAACGGAAAAATCATTGAGACCGATATCGTCTTGAACGACAAGGACTTCCGCTTCACGGTCAATGAGGACGATACCTCGGGCTACGGCTCTTCGAGATCGGCGTCGTTTGAAAGCCGCAACCGTGTTTTCATCGAAAACGTGATCACGCATGAACTGGGTCATGCTCTCGGGCTTTCGCACAGCGGGGGCCTTCAATCGACGATGCTTTTCATGGAATCGCCGGAGCAGGCTCACTTGGGCTGTGATGATCAAACGGCGATCCACGCCCTTTACCCATCGGGTGACAACGATCAGCGCGGGAAAATCGAAGGCGTTGTTCAGACGGAAAGTGGCGCGGGAGTTTTTGGCGCGCACGTGCTTGCGATTTCTCGCGAGCGCGGAACGGTGATGGCCACGGCAATGACGGCAAAAGATGGGCGCTATCATATCGATGCGCTGGAGCCGGGCACCTACTTTCTGATGCTTGAGCCTTTTTTCGCAGGCGCAGGACCGCTTCCCGTTTACTACACCGACATCAATACGGCGGTCTGTCCGGGTGGCAAATCGTTTGGAAGATCAGCGCTCACCGACGTCTCTGGGTATCGCCTTGAGCCTGTCACCGTGAACCCACACGGATCAGCAGGCGTGAGGCCTCTCGTTGCCCGCTGTACCGGATCGTCCGGAGCATCCATCAGCTCGATCACGAGTCTTTCGACAGGGCTCGGAGCGCCAGCTGTTTATGATGGCTCTCGCGAGCGGGGGGGCTTTGGTTTCACCGATAAACTCAGTGGTTCACTCTCTGGAAGCTATCCTCTTCACATGCTCTCAGGAGAGGTCGAGATCCATGCGCTTGCCTATAGTCTTTATTCCCCGGTGCACCCAACGCTTGAGCTTGTGGATGCGACAGGGATGCCTGTGAATGCCGAAGTTTACGATCGCGCCTATGAGAGCGATTCGTCTGGGTTCGTGAATTATGATTCTTATCTGCGTGTCAGAGGTCTTCCGCCGGGGGATTATTCACTCAGAGTGTATTCGAAAGCGCTCGATGCGAGTCTTTATCCTGCGGGGCCGGTTGCGCTGGATTCGCAGCCTTTCGTCGTGATCACAGGAAGCGTGGATGCCCCGGCACCCCGCCTGGTCAACTCACTTGCGGCCAATGTTCGCTGTCGCGCGACCGAGAGATTTGCCGAATACCAAAGTCCTCCGGGCCCGCCTGCCAGGCATTCCACAACGACCTCGGATCAGGGTGAGGGAGTCGGGTTTTGCGGAACGATTTCCAAGAATTCCCATGGTCCTAAAGATAAAGGGGGCCCCGGGGATGGCTCAGGACCTACCGGCGGCGCCATCGCGGGGTGGTTTTTGCCCTGGCTTTTGATGGGCGCCATGGCCCAAATGGCGAAGGTGGCGGCCCGACGGCTGGCGCGCCAGGGTCATGAAGCTTGCTAATGATCTGAGCCAGGATTAGTCTTGATAATATGAGACTATTCGCCACCACTGCCATCCTCCTGGCAAGCCTCGCTGCTTTTGCGGGTCAACAGGCTTTTGCGGAACTGAAGCCAGATCGCGTTCATCTTGCTCAAGGCCGAAAGATCGGCAATTACATCGCGGATGGACTTTTCAATGGCGGCGATCAAGCCATGAACGATGTGGTCGTCAAAGATATTCGCCGTGCCGTGAACCCTGGATTTGAGCGCGTGGTGATTGATCTTCAGGCAACGCGTGGGGGAGAGGATGCTGCCATTGCGCGCCCTCCTTATTACCAAGTTTCAGTGAATCCCGATGAGAACCGGATCGTTGTGACGATTTGGGGCAAGCCACGCCTGGAGTTCAACTCCAAGAAGGTGGTTGCTGAGATGAAGAAAAGCGCCATGATTCAATCCGTGGATCTTTTGCCGCCGATGGATGGCGATTCGTGGACCTTTGTTGCCAATCTCAAGACCAAGCGTCCTGTCGAGGTTTTTGAGCTCGCGAATCCAGTTCGCATCATTCTGGATATCAAAAGGTAAATACCCCAGGTAAATTTCCCAGGTAAATTTCTATGACTCGACTGTTGCCTGTTTTGATCTGCCTCACTCTTTTTGGTTGTGCGACAGGGATGGATGTTCAAAAGCAGCAGTACGCCAAGCTCAAGGACAGCCGGGTTTATGAGTATGAATTTCCGGCCGTTTGGAAGGGGATTGAGTCCACTTTCCGCAACTACAGCGTCGTGGATCGGGACCCTGCTGAAGTCGATCCTGTGGAGCTTAGGCGGCTCGCCAAGCGTACTCTTGAGACGGACTGGATTCAGACCCAGTCTCGGGACAAGTATGTTGAGTTCAAGGTAAATGACATTCCTCAGAAGCGCTACCTTTGGACACGCATCAAGTACAAGGTCATCGCTGAGAGTTCGTTAGGTGGAACCCAAGTCACGGTGCATACCCAAGAAGAAGTAGAGCGTCTCAATCCAAACGGGACCACCGCGGGCTACGACAAGGTGAGCGAAATTGACTCGTCGCGTCCCAATGAGATCTTGGAAAAGATCCAGATGGCAATTCTCTCTGCTCCGCCGGCAGCCGCTCCCTAAGTATTAGATCTTAAAGAATTAATTCTTTAACTTGCCAAACCCCTGTTCGTTCCCATAGTTAAGCTCGGTCACGAGCTGACCAAGGGGTTTCGCTCCATGTCAGAAAATCATTCAGAGAAAGATAATACAATCGAAGTGTCTCAACCACCCGTCAAGAGCCAGGGCTTGATCCTTCCGGATCAGATCCTGCCTCCTAATCTTTTTATCTTACCGATCAACGGGCCAACCGTTTATCCGACGCTGCTTGCGCCGCTTCTCGTCTCCAACCCACGCATGGTTGCGATGATCGAAGAGGCGCTCAATCGCCAGCGCCTGATCGGGCTTTTGATCACGCGTGAGGGTGAGCCAACCGAAAACACCAAGCCTGAAGATCTTTATGGCGTCGGCGTGGTCGTTAAGATCGTGAAACGCCTGAAGATGCCGGATGGCTCCGTAAACTTGCTCGTTCACAGCATGAAGCGCTTCCGCTCCAAACGCGTGCTCTCTGAGCATCCTTACCTTGTCGTTGAGACTGAGTATCTTGAAGATATCGCTGAGAAGTCCAATGAGATGGACGCACTCACTCGCTCAGTTATCAGCCACGTCAAAAAGCTTTCTGAAACCAATCCATTCTTCACCGAAGAAATGCGCTTGGCGATGATCAATGCGCCGGGCCCAAGCACGGTGGCGGATCTTGTGGCATTCGCGTTAGCGCTCCCAAAGGGAGACGCGCAGGATTTCCTGGAAACGCTTTCAGTCAAGGCTCGTTTTGAAAAGCTTCTCATTCATCTTCGTCACGAGCAGGAGGTCTCAGACCTTCAGCGCAAGATTAACGATGATGTGAACAATAAGCTCAACAAGCTTCAGCGCGAGTTCTTTTTGAAAGAACAGATGAAGACCATCAAGCGCGAACTTGGCATGGAAGAGGACGGAAAAGAAAAATCCGCCCGCACCTTCCGCGAGCGCATCGAGGCCGCAGGAATGCCGGACGATGTGAAAAAGATCGCGATCGAAGAGCTTGAGAAGTTTGAGAGCATCTCAGAGAACTCTCCTGAATATAACGTCTCTCGCAACTATCTTGAGACGCTCGTGTCTTTGCCATGGAGCAAAGAGACGGTCGATGATCTGGATCTCACGCACGCGCAAGAGGTCCTCGATGCCGAACACTATGGCCTGGAGAAGGTCAAAGAGCGCATCTTGGAGTTTCTCGCGGTCCGTAACTTAAAGAAAGACGTCAAAGGCTCGATCATTTGCTTGGTTGGACCTCCGGGCGTCGGTAAGACTTCGATCGCAAAATCGATTGCAAAAACCTTGGGTAGAACGTTTTTCCGTTTCAGCTTAGGTGGCATGCGCGATGAGGCTGAGATCAAAGGCCATCGCCGGACTTACGTCGGCGCAATGCCTGGCAAGGTCTTGCAAGGCGTTCGTCGCGCGGGCACTCGCAACTGCGTTCTTGTTCTCGATGAGATCGATAAGCTTGGAAACTCCTATCAAGGCGATCCGGCAAGCGCGCTTCTTGAGGTGCTTGATCCTGAGCAAAACTCAGCGTTCCTCGATCACTATGTCGATGTTCCGTATGATCTGTCGCACGTGCTTTTCATCACGACAGCAAACACCACGGCATCCATTCCTGGTCCATTGCTTGACCGTATGGAAGTGATTGAGCTCTCCGGCTACACGCTTGAGGAGAAGGAAGACATCGCTTCTCGCTACATCATTCCGCGCGAGCTCGAGTCCCATGGCTTGAAGCCAGGTCAGCTCAAGATCGAAAAAACAGCGCTTCGTAAGATCATGCACGAGTATGCTCGTGAGCCAGGTCTTCGTACTTTGCAGCAGCTCATTGGTCGCATCGCTCGCAAGAGCGCGGCTAAGATTGTTAAAGAGACGAGTCAAGTTAGCGCGAAAGCTAGTCGTAGTAGAAAGGCCGCTGGTAAATCCAGCGGCGCGACGTCGCATAAGTCTTCCCCGATCGTAATCCGCGAAGAAGGGCTGTCTGAATGGCTGGGCCCTCAACGCTATTACAATGAGACGTCTGAGAGAATCACGACTCCGGGTGTTGTCACAGGCTTGGCCTGGACCTCAACCGGCGGAGATATTCTCTTCATCGAAGCCACGGATCTTCCAGGTGGTGGCAATCTCAAGCTCACTGGTCAGATGGGCCAGGTGATGACCGAGAGCGCATCGATTGCCTGGAGCTATGTGAAGAAGAAGCTTGCGGCTGAGAACAAATACGATCGCAAGTTTTTCCGTAACAATGATTTCCATCTGCATATTCCTGCAGGAGCGATCCCTAAGGATGGCCCATCCGCAGGCGTGACGATGGCAACCGCTCTTTACTCACTGATCACCGGACGCAAGGCCAAGCAGAAGCTTGCGATGACAGGCGAGCTCTCGCTTGTGGGCAAGGTTCTTCCTGTCGGCGGTATCAAGGAAAAGCTCCTGGCCGCGCGTCGGGCTGGAATCACGACTGTGATTCTTCCCAAGCTCAACGAAAAAGACGTTCAGGAAGTACCTGAGTACGCCTTGAAGGGAATGACTCTTCACTTCGCAAGTCGCATCGAAGAAGTACTTGATCTTGCGCTGGTTGAGACCAAGACCGAGCGTCAGCTTCGCAGTCCTGCTGTTTTGCGCTCTGGCACTGCCACTCGCAAATCAAAGGCGAAGGTCGCAGTACGTGCAACGGCCACGAAAAAGAAGACAATCAAAAAGCGCAGCTCAGAAAAGCGGGCGCACTGAGCTGCATTAGGCCGCGATTCCAAAGTCGTGTGCGTAGGTGACTTTCGGCATTTGAACGACGATCCGAGTGTAGTCAAAAGCTAGCCGAGGGATCTTAGAGCCTTTTGCGTCTTCACTCTCTTCAAGTCGAATGAATCCCATTGCTTCTAGTGCGGTGCAATCGCGCTGAACATTGGCAAAGTCTCGCTCCACGAGTTGCGCGAGCTGATAAATGGATTTGGGGTTTTGGCCAATAATCGTGGCTAAGATCGCGAGTTTTTGCTCGGTCATAAATTTTTGATACGCAGTGACCGAGCCGAAAGTGAGTGTGTCTTTTCTATCAATGCTGCGTTGTCTTGCTTTTAATGCAGTTTGAACGCGATCCATGAAGTTTTCCCAGGCTTCAAATCGAATAAACAAAGTCTTATTTTTGCTCATTTCTGACAATCCTTTCTACTTCTTGACGGAAAATCTTCAGAGCCTCGTTGTAATCGTGCACCGGAAGCTGAATGCGTACGTTTTTATCCTCGGGTAACTCTGTATGACTCTGTTACTCGCTCCATTCATAGATTACTCTGTTGATATATGTTCAGTAAACGTATGTCTGGTGCTTTAGAGAAACCTTAGTTGTTTCGCGCAGTAACACTGCAGTCCCGGCACGAAGTCATGATCAAGTAACCAGAAATCTTGGACGCAAGCTCTTGGATGGCTTGATTGGTCGCGCGCTCGATCGGAGGGCGTGATTTGCCTTCATGTGATCCGCCGATTCCGTAGACGCTGCCTTCGACGCCATAGCCTTCGTCTTTGATTTCAGAGTAGGCATCGAAGGATTTGATGATCTCTCCTGTTTCAACGGATACAATTTGTCCAACGAGTTTCACTTTCGAAATGGCGCTCTTCTTTTTCACACCCAGATCAACTGAGGGACCTCCAAGCAAGGAGACGATTCCACCGAGCTGAACGCCTGACTTGGATTGCTCTTCACAGACGCCAAGTTCGGTGATGCCACCCGTGATGGTGTATTTGGCTGCGATGAACTGGTTCCTTTTAGCGACGGTCTTCTTGTTCAGGTTTGGGAGACCGTATTCGTTTGAGTAGATATTACGAATGTCTTTACGCTCAAGGACTTTGAGCCCGTTTCTGCTCAGCTCTCTTTCAAGCTCAGTTCTCAGTTGGTCTTCCTGGGAAAAAGACCAGCCATGGCACGTGTCATAGACATGGTTTACTTCTTGCTGAAAGCGGGTCACCGAAACAGGAACAGTCCCGGGTTGCGCAAAGCTATTCAGTGCGGAACCCAAACAAATCAAACTAACCCAGGCCGACTTCTTCATACTGACTCCTTTTTGTGAGGAGCCGCTTAGGCAAATCGGGAGCCATCAAAAAAGGCAGTCATTTCAATAGTTCGAAGGTTGAACCCGGTTCTTAAACGAACCAATTGGGAGAGATTCGCTAAGGGTTCTTTCGATTCGATCCATACGGGCATCGATGTCGGCGCTCTCCGCTTGAAGTGTCGCAATGTCTTTTCTTTGTTGCTCTGCTTTTTCGAAGAGTTGTGCGATCCGAGAGTTCATCGTTTTGATGGCCTCAATGACAGGTGCAATCAAGTGATCGTAGGCCACGGACTTCAAGCCCGTGCTTGAATCGGTCAAAACGACCTCTGGATAAACTTTCTCGAGATCTTGAGCGATCAAACCGATCTGATGTTTGTCACTGAAGCGCTGCTTGTCTTTCCAGTCATATTCAACGCCTTGGAGCTTGAGGATCCTATCAATCGAGTTCTCAAGCGGGGAAATGTTCTCCTTGAGTCTTTGGTCAGACGATGATGTGCATCCTGTGCTGGTGCAAATCGAAGTGCCACCAATACGAAAGGCACTTGAAGAAGCAATATTAACGTCGCCGGCTACGTTGAGCTTGTAATTGGGGGTCCAGCCTCCAATGCTGAGACCTCCGTTGTATTGAATGCGCATTCTTTCAGAAGCGCCTGTTCCTGAACCATTCAGGCCCGTGCTGAAAACCATGTCTGTCCCATGAGCGGAGGCAGACCAGTTTTCATTAACGTATGCAGCAATGTACATAGCATTTGAATGGCCAGATCCAGTATAGCCCAGCACTTCCAGAGTGCCGAGAGTGTCTGTGGATTGAACGGCGCTTGGGCTTGCAGAGCTTCCGCGCGAAGTTCCCAGGACAGCTATCGGATATCCTGGTGTGCTGCCCGCATAGTTTCTCACAATTAAACCAGGGTGTCTTTGCGTGGTGGAGCTTTTGTTCTGCGTCATCAGGAGGAGGTTAGATGTATCGGGTTTGGAGATGACGAGGTCGTATTGAGGGCTAGCGGTGCCAAGCCCAACCTTGCCTGACGAATCAATCGTCAGTCTATTGGACGTATTCAAGTCTCCCGCAGTGTCTTTGCTGATCTTGAATTTGTTGGAGTCAGAAGCATCCAATCCAGCTTGCCATTGAGCGGTTCCTGGAACCCGCCAGGTCATTTTGGGATTACCTGATGTGCCGCGATCGATGATCAGGTTTGTGTCAGCCGTTTTCCCCACGATCTGGAGGTGTCCCGTGGGACCAGTCGTTCCAATGCCAGCTTTGCCGGCAAAATAGCTTTGCGCGGTCGCGCTTGAGTAAAACGCATAATTACCGGTCGCAGCACCAATGTTTGCGACTTCAATTCCCTTATTGGTGCCAGAGCCAAATCCAGTGACAAGGTCGCTTGAAAGTCCCGTGAAGTTTGTCAGTGTTGAGCTGCCGATCACGGGTCCCTGAATGATAACTCCTTTGGCGCTGGTAACGTTTCCCGCAAGAGATGGGGCAATCGAACAGCTCTTTCCAGCTGTCGGGACTAATCCATCATTGAGGTAGAGTGTAGGGTAAGAGGCGCCTTGATCACCTGTGAAAGTGATTGCGCCTCCAGCAACTTCGAGTGGAAGGCTGGGTGATGCCGTACCGATGCCAACCTTCCCGGCAGTAAAGTAGAGATCGGCTCCCGTCGGAGCCCAGGGTGCTCCACCCGTTCCTCCAGTAGCGCCAGCGGTTCCCGTTGCCCCAGTGGTGCCGGTAGCACCCGTAGCGCCAGTCGATCCATCTGCACCTGTTGCGCCTGTAACTCCTGCAGCGCCTGCAGTACCCGACGCGCCTGCAATACCTGCAGCGCCTGCAATGCCTGACGCGCCTGTCGCACCAGTAGCGCCATTTAATCCTGCTGTACCTGTGGCTCCCATAGCGCCGGTCGCACCGCTTGCGCCCGTTGTGCCAATGGCACCTGCAGCGCCTGCAATGCCTGACGCGCCTGTCGCACCAGTAGCGCCATTTAATCCTGCTGTACCTGTGGCTCCCGTAGCGCCGGTCGCACCGCTTGCGCCCGTTGTGCCAATGGCACCTGTTGCACCCATCAGGCCGCTGGTTAAGCCAACCCATTTTCCTGTTGAGTCAATGAGCTCTGTTCCGTTGATCATCAAACCGTGACTTGAGGGAATGACGGTATCAGAGCCCGAGAGCTGAATGAAGTTTCCAAGCGGGATGCCTTGAAACGTCTCGGTGCTCCAGGCCTGTGGCGCTGCGCTGATCACTTCGTCTGGGCTGAGAAAAGACGGTATCCCAGTAGTGCTTGGCGTGACTTTAACCTGCATGAGTCGCGCATCGCCTGGTGCAGTCGTGTAGCCATTTATGCAATTGGTTCCTGCGGCGCGAACGAGTGCTCCGTCGTTTCTGAAAACGGTTGCCATGTTAAGACCAGGATCGCTCGCCGTGCGCTTAACTGCGCCTGGAATGGATCCCAATTGGATGGAATACATCCCGTTTGTTGCGAAGGTATCGATCGTTTGAGTCTCCTCGTAAAGAAGACAGTCTTTA
>JBJMMA010000082.1:0-17618 GCA_045805065.1 Bdellovibrionia bacterium
AAGCCGGGTCAATCGGCGCAATCTCTTCAACGCGGGCGGGCTGCCATCCGCGGTAGGAGAAAGCATCCGCATGAAGCTGGCCTTGCGAATCAAAGGCAGGAAAGCGGAAACCTGTCTCCGTTTGCGTGATGAGTTCAGACTTTCCGTTGCGAAGCGCGTAGATATTATCAACGCCCGTGCGATCTGAGACAAAGTAAAGCTCACTGCGAGGATTCACGGCAGGGAAGCGATTTAAAGCCCCATCTTCGACCAGAACCGTGACTTTACCTGTCGCGCGATCCAGAGCAGCGATTTGCTCGCCAAGTTTTCCATTCACATGCCAGGAGAAGTAAATCGTCTTTCCATCTGCGGAGAATTTCGGCGTATGAACCGCATCCATTTTCGCAGGCCAGAAGACTTCACGCGCGCGACCCATTCTGAGTCTTCCGCCAATGACTTTCAAAGGAGCAACGGCAAGACCGGTCGTCGCGTTTTTCGATAATGTAAAAGCAACCCATTCTCCATCGCGCGAGACATCCGGATCGCGCGCACGAAGGCTGTCGGACAAGGATTTTTCAGTGCCGTTCTCAACAGAGTAAACCTTCAGATCGCTCCAAAGGTAATAGATCGTTTTACGGTTCAAGGTGCTGTAGACCAGATTCTTTGAGTCGGGAGTGAACGCAAGACTTGCGCCCGAAACTTTCGCGGTCACTCGCTGGATCGATCCATCTTTTCGGTCCATTAGATAAAGCGATTGATACTGGTTGGAGCTAGTTTGCGTGTAGGCCAGCCAGCGCCCGTCGGGCGAGAAAGCCATTCCCAAAGTATCAAACGTATCGTGCGCAATCTGAGAGGTCTCAATGACTTCAACTTTGCTCTGAGGCTGCGAGCGAAGCTTTGCGATCTCTCCGCGCACGCGCTCTTGAGCGCTCTGGATCATCAAAGCCCAGTTCGTGTACCAATCGCGGCCCGAGATGTTTTCAAGATTTCCGTTAATGAAAAAAGGGATGCGATTGCCGGAGCGCCAGCTCATCTCGCCCAACATGTTCTCACCTTCGTGAGTGGGCGGACCGGGCGGAAGTCTCGATGATCCGTCCGCGGTGCGCAGACCGACATCCTGGCGCGCAACCTGGTTCATGAGCTGATAGCCAAAGGTATATGCCGTCTCGCCGTAAGGGTAGTAAGGATTCGGGCCATTCACCTTATCGAGCGTGATGAACGCGGGATCATCCATCACATTGCGCGAAATGGCTGAGCGGAGAAGCATTTCATAGTAAGGGCTTCGGCCGCGACCGCCGTGCGTGTAGCGCGTTTCCATGTACACGGCCAAGCCTTCCAGCATCCAGGCGGGCCAGGCCGAGTTTGGCAAAAGCACATCGCCAAACACATAGCGAAGCGCTTCCCACAGGCCGCGCGTCGTATCCATATTCACCATGTGAGTGTACTCATGCAAAACCAGAAGCCTGAGCCAATCATCATAGTAAGCGGTGCTGAACCAATCATCGGGAGGCGTGATGTAGAGCACGATCCCAAAGCGCGCGACAGCAGAGGTCAGTCCGTTTGCCGCATCGGCATTATCAATGAGAAGCACTTGGGTTTTATGAATCGGCTGCCAATTGAGCTTGGCTGCCAAAAGAGCATTCGCTTCTTCAAAAAGTCCCGCGGATCGTTGCGCGGTATCGCTGAGCTCTTTGGGAAAGGTGAGCCTGAAATGCTCGGTCTCGATCGTTTTCCAATCCCAATACGGAGACAAGCCTAAGGCGTCACCTGGGTAAAGCTCACGCGAGACAGGTGGAGTCAGCCTTGATTCTGAATCAGTGGAATCAAGAGCATGCGCATTCGTCAGATTTGCAGATAATCCCACCATCAAAAGCAGGGCAGCGAGCCCTGCTTTGCGAAGTCTCTTAGGATGAAGCATAGGGTGAGATTCGAACGATCGACCCCGTGGCAGGCGATCCTTCCATTCGAATCATGAATCCTTCCTTGGCGTGAATTTTCCGGACATACCCCAGAGCACGAAATCCATTTCCAGAGGCATGAACGCTGGTAATCAGTCCGACTTCGGCTGATGGCTCAGCCGTATTGAGCATCTTTGCTCCGATCGCAGGAACCGGTCCTGTGCCTTCGACTGTTGCCAGTCGACGCGCAGGGGATCCCAGCGAGATAATTTTTTCGATGACTTCCTGGCCGGGATAGCAACCCTTGTTGGGCGCGATCGCATCCATCAGGCCAGCTTCGAGAGGAATAGTCGCGTCCGTGAGCTCGCGATCCACCCAAGGGCGGTTGGAATCAATTCTCCAGCCATCGACCACTTCAGCCGAAATGACGGGGGCGTCGCCGAATTGGCGATCCATCCATTGAGCAAGACGCTGAGAGCGTCCCCAGACGGAAACCCACGTTTTTCCAAAGTCGTCTTTGCCGTGATGGCAGATGCGAATCTCTTCATCGACCGCGAGGGTTTTCATCGCGGAGAACTCGGAACCGGCCGGAATTCCAAGCTTCCCAGCAAGCTCAGTCTCATTTTCAGAGTCAGCAAAAATCCAGCGGCTCTCAAGTGACGTCACATCACTCAAAGTAATCTTCTCAGCAAAAGTGTACTGATCGATGGCGGTAAAAAGGCCAGTCTTCCAGTGATCACCGTTTCCAGCGTCAAACTCAAAGCCGTACTCGCCCTCGCCATAATTCCAGAGTGTGAAAAAGGCGCGAAGCTTTCCCTGAGCGGTCAGGAGACAGCCCTTGGAGCCCTGGCCGACCTGCATGGCCTGAGTATTGACCGTGGAGATCCGGTGAAGAAAATCGAGGGCGTCCGGCCCTGTCAGCGTGGCCCAAGACCAGCGATAGGGAGGGTGAGACGTGGAACCAGAGTGTGCAACCGGATTAAAGACTGAAATCATATGTTTACCCACCTCGAAACTAGGTCAAAAAGCGGCTCGATGCAAGGTACTAAGCTGGACAGCCGGGATAGGTTGTGCGAGAAGTGGGCCGCAATGAAAAAAACGCAGTACACCCGAGATTTCAAAGACAAAGACACGGTCGCCTCCCCATTCCTGATCAAATACAGCGCACTTGGCGTGGGTAAGAACGGCAAGCCATTCATGAACCTGATCCTGATGGACAAATCAGGCGAGATTGAAGCACGTCTTTGGGAAGATGCCGACCGCCACGCCGGCCAGGCTGTGCGCGATGCCTTTGTCTGGGTGGAAGGCAAGTGCCAGGTCTATCAAGGCCGCCGCCAGGTCGTTGTGAACAAGATCCAGGTCCTTCGCGAAGACGACGTCGAGATCAAAGACTATCTGGCCGAAGGCGAGCTCGATGCTGAAGAGCTTTACTCTCAGCTCATGGGCTATGTCGCCAGCATGCAGGACCCATTTTACAAGGCTCTGGCCGAAGCGGTTTTGAGAGATGACGCCGACGTCGTCGACCGGATCAAGAGAGCGCCAGCCGCTAAGAGCATGCACCATGCTTATAAGACGGGCCTTCTGGAGCATGTGATCTCGATCACGGGAATTCTGGATCATCTCGCGCGCCATTACGGCAAAGTCGTCGATCGCGATCTGCTTTTCTTAGGCGGTTTCTTTCATGACATCGGAAAGCTCTGGGAACTCTCTTATGATCGCGTGACCGATTACACGACCGAAGGTCGCCTCATCGGCCATCTCGTCATGGGCACTGAGCTTGTGGATAAGAAGATTCGTGAGCTCGAAGCACAACCCGGTCGTCTCCCAGGAGTATTCCCTGAAGAGAAGCGCCTTTTGATCAAGCATGTGATCTTGGCACACCACGGACTCCTTGAGTACGGCTCACCAAAACGCCCGAAGTGCATCGAAGCGCTCATCGTTCATATGATCGATGACCTTGATTCCAAGGTGAACTCGATTTCGCGCTTCATTGAGCAAGACGCAACTCCCGGCAAGTGGACGGCGCTCAATCGCAATTATGAGCGTTACTTCTTCAAGCCAGATTGGGCTTTGCAGGCGCAAGAGAAGCCGTCAGAAGATTAATTCTCCATCAAAGATTTTAATTACCAAAAAGCCCGAGTCATCTTGTGATGACCCGGGCTTTTAAATTTCTATCGGAAGGCGGTTACTGGCAGCTCGACTGTCCCGAAACCTCTGCTTGATAGGTAGAGATTCTGGAGAAAGGGAAGCCAAACTGAGGCATGTAAGACTTGCGGATCACAAGCGTACCGTGGCCGCAAACGACGTCACCGCCGAGCAGCTTGATTCCAGTGATTTTATATTCCGTCGTGTCTTCCATCTCGTTCACTTTTACTTCTTCGACGGTATCAGCGTACTTAGCAAATTCAGCGACCTTTGCAGCGCCGTCATGGCTCAAAAGGGCTGCAACCACTTCTTGGGTTTCTTTGCTTACGTCACGCTCAGAAGCGAAGGACGGAGACACAGATAAGAGTGCAAATGCACCGATTGCAAACAATTGGATTTTCATAAGTACCTCTGAATTAAATTCCCGAATGGAGCCCGCAGCGAGCGTGGCCCGTTTGAGCGCGTAGGCTTATTACATTGGATATATAAGTTCAAAGCATATTATTAGGGCCACTCGGACTCGGCGCGAAAAGCCTAATGATCCCAAGAGCTCTGAAGAAACCGAAGCGTGCGCTCAGCGACCCTTTTTTGAATCTGCAGTTTTCGCTGAGTGTCTGCGCAGAGCTCCTTGAGTTCCGGATCTTCGACTTTTTCTAACCCTGGGCGGCAAGCCATAAGAAAAGTCATATGAACCGACTCCGGCACGACCTCCGCCTGACTTGGCTTCAGCAGCTTGAGAAAATCCAAGGAAAAGATTTCATCCTGAGGCTCGGCCAGTTTCGAAGCGATCAGAACCAGTGGAGTTTTCAATTGTCGCAAAGTTTGCGGATTGAAGGAGCGGGTAAAACCAGGATCCAGTGCCACCACGGATTTGATTCTTGGGTCAGAATAATCGCCCTCAATCACATCTTTCCCATAGGACTTGAAATCCAGTTTCGAAAGTTCATCGCACTGCTTTTTGTACATCGGATCTCTGGATCCACCGCAATTTGGAACCGGATTGGTGAATTGAGCGAAAGAGAAGCGTGCTCCTCCCAGGAGGAGTGCAGCGGCGCCTCCAGCCGAGTGGCCAGCCACCGAGACTTTGGAGAGATCAATACGGTTTTGAAACTCGTGAGTTTTCAGAACTTCATCTAATGCGAATCTTAAATCTTTAGGCCTGTCCCAAACACGCATCAGGCCATCCGCCGACGAATTGCCGAACATGTTTCCGGGATGATCCACGGCGATCACGATGATGCCATTTTTAACCAGAACGTCGGCTAACCAAAAAAGCCGGTTCGCCAGTCCCATCGAGCCATGAGACAAAAGGACAACGGGATACTGGTCCGACCCTTTTGGAAGAGGGGCATTTGGCGCAGCAACTACAGGTAGGAAAGGACCCTTTTGAGCTTGAGGCTGAGCTGGAGTCTTAGCATCAGCCGATGCGTTACTAGGAAACCAGACATGAGTCGTGATCTTCCGATCTCTTGCCTTATCTAAAAAAGTGAAGTCACGAGAGCCGACTGAGTACGGTTCTCTGGCAGTACCATTCGCAACCACTATAAAAGATAAAAGCAGTAGAAGAGCGCGCACTTCTTAAATCCTGAAGAACCGACGAGCGTTCGCCGTTGTGACTTTCGCGACCTCTTCGAGGGTGATGCCTTTCACTTCGGCAAGCTTAGTGGCGGTCAGGCGAACCATCGAAGGCTCGCATTTCTTTCCGCGATGAGGAATCGGAGCAAGATAAGGCGAGTCGGTTTCAACCAGGATCTTTTCCAGTGGAAACTCACGCGCACACTCGCGAAGGTCTTCGGCATTTTTAAAAGTCAGAATGCCTGAGAAAGAAATATAAAAGCCCAGATCCAAACATGCGCGACCAAAGTCGCGCGTACCGGTAAAGCAATGGATCACACCCGGAATCGCACCCGGCGCAACTCGAGAAGCATAATCTTTCAAAGCACGCAAAAGATCGTCTTCGCCTTCGCGAGAATGGATCACAACCGGCTGCTGGGTCCGAAGAGCAATCTCAAGCTGAGCCTGGAGCCACCTCTGCTGAACATCTCGAGGGGAGTGGTCGTAGTGATAATCGAGACCAATCTCACCAATGGCGCGGCACTTGGGATGGTGCGCGGCTTTTTCCAAAGCAGCAAGATCCGCATCTTTGATCTCAATCGAGTCGTGCGGATGGTAGCCTACCGTATGGTAAACGTTTTCATACTTCTCAGAAATCTTTTGAACCGTATCGAGCGTTGCCGGATCCACGCCAATCGTCACGAGAGTGCTGACTCCCTGAGCCCTGGCTTCGTTGATCAGATCCTCAGTCGACTTCGGAGCGTAGTCGTAATTGAGGTGGCAATGCGTATCGATCAGCTCAAAATTTTCCATAAAGAAATCTACTTGGCCATCGCGTCGACAAGCTTATCCCAGACTTGAAGAGGGAGAGCTCCTTCGACTTTATGACCATTCACAAAAAGAGTCGGCGTGGACTGAACCTGAAGCCGATCCGCTTCTGCGATATCGTTCTGAATCGCCATTTGAGTTTCAGCCGATTGCACGCAGGCGTTCAGCTTGGCTTCATCCAGGCCAGCTTTCTTTGCAAGTTCCGCAGGCATTCCAGGCTTCAGATTGTTCTGGTTCTCAAAAATGTCTTCATAGACTTCTTTGAATTTGCCTTGCTCGTTTGCGCAATAGGCCACGCGAGCAGCTTCACAAGCCACGGCATGAAGCGCCTGCTTCATATTGTGATTGCAGGCCATATCGAGCGGGAAGTTTCTGAAGACGACTTTCACTTTTCCAGGAAAGCGATTGAGAACCGCATTGAACTGCTTGGCAGCCATCTGGCAGTGCGGGCATTGGAAGTCGCTGAACTCAACAACGGTGATCGGCGCATTGGACGGACCCAGTACCGGATACTTTCCATCTGCGGAAGCTGGGAGCGTAGGAGAGCTCAAGATGCCTTGAACGTAGAGGTCAACGTCCGAGGACTTGAGCTGAGAGTTGTCCATTCCCTTGGTGGCAACGACAGCAACAAAAACGCTGATCAGAACGCTGATGATCATGGTCTTGCGTGCTGAGCGCTCCTCTTCATCAGAGACGGCGCCCATGGTCTGAGGCTTAAGAGTCAGTGCCGCACCAAAAATCAGAACATTCACCACGTCCAGGACCAGGCAGAACAAGCAGTAGGTGTGAAGGATGCCGATCATCACAAAAAGATAGGCCAGGCTGGTTCCGACGGCGAAAGCACCCATGCCGATCAAAAGGCGGCTGGAGACTCGGCGCCAGGCGGTGCCCATTCCCATCATCGCCACTGCGAAAATTCCCAGAAGCCATCCCGTCGCCAGGCTTGATAGCGGAATGCCTCCGGCGACCTCTGCGTACTTGCTTGCGGCAACCGCATCGCAGTTCATATTAGAGCCGATGTTGCAGATGGACTTAAAGCCCACCGCTCCTGAGCGAACTTCAAAGAAGTGCTGCGAGAGGTACACCGAGAGGCCGATGCCGATCAGGGCAAGGACCATGATGATGTAGAGTTGAACCGGAGTTTTTTGTGATTGTGGCGTCGACATTAAAGGCCCCCTAAGGCTCCCGCGCGATAGATCAGGTACTCAGCAAAAACTAAAAGAATGATTCCGCTCGCGGTCTTGATGGTTTTCATCCATTGACCTGAGCGAGGAAGAGATTGAATGGCGCCCGCAAAGGCTGCCACAACGAGAAGAATCGTTCCAAGCCCGACAGAAAAAGCGAGCATCAGAGCCAGGCCCAGTCCGATGGATTGGGTCTTGGCGATAAAGGCCAGAATGGTGGTGAGAACCGGTGTCGTGCAAGGTGCCGCAATAAATCCAGACGATGCGCCCAAGCCAAATGCTCCGAGCATGGACATGGGTTGGCCATGCGAATGGTGAGAATGCGACACGGCTTTGGGTTGGATTCCGATTTTGCGTTTGAACCCTTCCCACATCATCATCGGATCAAATGGGATGACATCCAGCATGGTCAGTGCCGCCACTGTAATGATGGCGCCCAAACCGATGTACCAGCCTGGGGTATTGGTCAAAGCTCCAAAAACTTTGCCGGTCAGCCCAGCCAGAACTCCCAAGAAAGAATAGATAATCGCCATTCCTGCGACATAAGCTGCCCCGCGGATCCAGATTTCCTGCCAGCGGCGACGGGCCGGGCCTACGCCACCCACAACTCCAATCGTGATCGGAATCATTGGGTAAACGCACGGGGTGAGGCTTGAAAGAATTCCGCCCAGGTAGGCCAGAAGCACGGCCAGGACAGATCCCCAGGCGCCTCCGGTTTCAGGCGAAAGAAGATGATTAATGAGCTGAGTCAGGGAGTTCATAGTTTATGTTCTCTACTTCTATTGGGGGTAGCATGAGTTCGAGCCCTTTGCTAGTTTGGACACATGCTTCCCAGAGCCTCTTTCTTGAGTCATACCGTCTTGTTTGTGTCCTCGATTGCACTTTTAGGGGCCCTGGCGGGCTGCTCGAAGGGGTGTTCGAGCGATCGCTCGCTCTTGAAACAGCAAACCGTTCTTAAAGTTCAGCTCAATGCCGAACCTATTTCCTTGGATCCTGCCGAAGTCGAGGATGGGAATGGACTTAAGCTGATTGCAGAACTTCGTGAAGGGCTCGTGGGATACGATTCCCAAGGTCATTTGAAAAACCTTCTCGCTCAATCCTACACGGTTTCTCCCGATGGTCGACGTCTTGAGTTTACCCTGAAGCCCGATCTCAAGTGGTCCGATGGCCAGACTGTGATGGTCGAGGATTTTGTGTTCGGGATCCGTCGTGCTCTTGAGCCCTCTAAAGGTGGAAAAGTCAGCATGGAGCTTTTGCCCATCCGTGGGGCAAAGGATTACCGCACAGGCAAAATCAAACCGGTTCGTGATCCCAAGGACCGCACGATTGGCGTTTATGCAAATGAAGGAAAACTCATTTTCGAACTGGAGCAAGCTGCGCCTTATTTCATTCATGCGCTCACGCTTCCAGCAGCACTTCCAGTCCGTCAGGACATTCTCATGGAAGCGAATGGCAAGTGGACTGAAGACAAAGCGCCAGGCACTGGCCCTTATCGCTTTGCTGCCTACCAGCCTGGCAAAAGATTTCTGATTGAAGCCAATCCTTACTACTGGGGGGCGCAACCCGAGGTCCGCCTGATTGATTTTCTTTTCATCACGGATGAGGCCGCTGCTCTCAATCTCTTTGAGACGGGACAACTCGATATTCTCACGCGCCTCCCGCCAGCGGACATTCCACGCCTGAGAAAGCTTCCGACATTCAAAAGCGATCCTTTCTACGCAACGTACTTTATCGCGTTCAATACGCGTAAGGCGCCGTTCACTGACCGGGATTTCAGACGTGCGGTTTCGGGCGCGGTTCAGCGCGAAGAGATCGTAAAAACCATGGATACGGGCGAAAAGCCTGCCTTAAGCTGGCTTCCTCCAGGGATCGAAGGATTCCTCGAATATCAAAATCCAAAGTCCATTTTTGGAAACTCGATCGCAAAAGTGAAGGGCGAGCTTTCTCATCACCCCGTGGCGCCCGTGCCCGCAGCGTTTGATACAAGCGCTCGCAATTCCATGATCATGGAAAAGATCCAGCATGACTTGATTGAGACTCTGGGGCTTAAGACTTCACTCTCCAATATGGAGTGGAAGGCTTACGTCAAATCGCTCCAAACCGACGCGCCGGCAATCTACCGCTTTGGCTGGTTGACGCCGTTTGCGGACCCGATCAACTCATTGCAGGCTTTCACAACGGGCAATCCAAACAACTACGCGGGCTGGAGCAACTCTGAGTACGACAGGCTGGTTCAGGAGATCGCAGGCATGGTGCCAGGTTCGGCTCGCACAGAGAAGATCCGCAAAGCTCAGAAGATCTTAGTGGAAGACGATGCGGCCGTTGTGCCCATTTTCCATTACGTGCAAAACCATCTCGTTTCTCAGCGGGTGAATGGCTTTAAGGTCAACCCATTTGGGATCGTCTCTTTTAATGAGATGTCCCTAAATATTAAATGAACATCAATGAAGGGGACAAGAAATGAAACCGGTTCTCAGTTCGCTGCTTTCCAAAATCCCTGGCCTCATTCATGGATTTGGTACCAGTGAAGAGCCAATGATTTCATCCATTCTTCCAGCCTGGAATGCGTTGAAGCCCTCCTGGAAACAGGTGCACAAGGCAGACATCGCACGCGTGATTTATCCTCACCAGAACTGCGGAGAAGTCGATGCGCTCTGGACGACTGAGTTTGCGCTTCCGATCTCCGTTGTCACTGCCGATTGCGTTCCTGTTCTGCTTGCCAGAAAAGATGGAAAGGCCGTTGCGGCCGTTCATGCCGGATGGCGAGGTACACGTGCGCATATCCTTAGCGCCCTTTGGGACAAGTTGAAGGCCGAGGGAGAATTGCCATCGGAGTGGGTGGCAGCGATCGGACCTGCAATCGGTCCGTGCTGTTATGAAGTGAGCGAAGAGCTTGCTCAGGATTTTGAGCAGGAATTTGCATCTTACGGAAAAGGTGTTGCTGTTCCCAAGCATCGCATCTTAGATCTGCCAGCCATCAACGCCAAAGAGCTTGAGAAAATCGGTGTGAAGGAAGTCGATCTTCTTCGTCACTGCACGCGTTGCAACGAGGCTTTCCACAGTTACCGGAGAGAGGGCGGGGGAACTCGCCAGTACTCCAGCATCATGATTCAAAGTTTTTAATCCAGAGATTTACGAGAGAAGTTATGAACCTGACCGAAGTTTTTGATTTTGCAAATCGCTATCACCAGGGCCAGACCAAGAAGGGGACGGAGTATCCGTACATCTATCATCCGATGAGCGTCGCGGCGACGGCTCTGAAGTACGGTGGATCTCCTGAACAAGTTGCCGCTGCCCTTCTTCACGATACGATCGGCGATGGCAAGGTCTCGCAAGATGAGATCGCTCAAAAATTTGGCGCCGAGACCGCGCGCCTGGTCTTTGGCTTCTCCGATCCTGAAATGCCCGAAGGCGCAGACACCGGATGGCGCGCCATGAAGCAAGCGTACCTCAATAAGGTCCGCGAGATTGATGAAGCCACGCTCTTTGTAATGGCCTGCGAAGAACTCCACGACGGAAGCGAGCTTTTGCACGATCTCAAGTATCAGGGCCCTGAAGTTTGGAAACGCTATCCCGTGCATGGGATGGAAGTGTTCTGGTACTACCGCGAGCTTCTGGCGATTTTCTCAAAACGCCTGACCGCTGATCGCTACCGTCCTCTGGTAGCTGAGTTTGGCGCCATGATGAAGGCGATGAAGGGAATCGTCTTTGAAGGTGCCGTTTACTGATTCGGCTGCGACTCGTTACTTTAACGAGGATTTCAAGTGACCCGCCACGCAGGGCGCCCGCAACTGCTCACGTGCGCCGGAGAGCAATTCTCTCACGCTCTGAGAGTATTCTGAGGCGTTTCGAGCATCAAATGAGGCCTTAACCTTGTTCCAGTGCTCACGAGCTTGGGTGTAGTAATCGATTTTCCTTTGAAGCGATTGCTTGAGTGCATCAACCATCTGTTGCTGGGAGTCGCCCTGTTTCGCTCCGCTGATGAAGCTGAGCAGCTTGAAGTTTTTGCCGCGAATCATGTAGGCCGCGATGTCGTCCTGAGGGGAGCCACTTAAAACCGACGCTGGCATCATCCCAAGGGATACATTCGAGACGTCCCGGCTGACTTCGTCAAAAAGCTCAGTCAGAACCTTAATCGTAAACTCATTGATTTCGGATCCGACACGGATAATGTCTCCTGTCTTTCCAGGCTTGGTGAACGCTGTTTTTGCGTTCAGCCTGAGCTCGTAAGGAAACGTGAAGTTCTCCTCAAGAGACAATCCCTTTTTGAAGTAATTCAGTCGCGGGGAGCTCTCGAGAACGACGTTTCGGGTGATGTCACCATGAAACATATCACTGTCAGCAGATGTGATCTGCTTTTTGAATTTTGCATGTCGAACTTCGTGCATGAGGACATCATAGTCCTCGCGCAAGGCACTGGCGTCGAAGAGATAGATGCTCTTCTCGATCTTTTCGAACGCTGCCACGGATGAGGTGAGAGTTCCCGGTGAAATATAGAGCGAGACGCCCAGTTTCTTTTTCAGCTGGGACGCAAGGCGGTTTTCCTTGGAGGTCCCTTCAGGCTTGATCCAAATGGCAAAGTTTCCGCCTCGCACATTGACGAGCTCGCTTGAGATTCCCTGATCCAAAAGCTCCTGCTGTTGTCTCTCCAGTTTAAGCTTTTGCAGTTGAAGGGGAATTCTGCTGGGTTCGTCAGCATCGGCACTGAAATGCCCAAGTTGAAGCACTGTCACGGTGGCTACAAGCAAAAGCACAGAGAGTTGCGAGAGCGGGGAGCGCGACAGGAGTGAGGAGAGGGGCTTGAATCGATTCAGCATCACTTCGCCTCAAGAGTACCTTTTTAAGGTTTCCATCAGATGCCGAAACTCAGCCGGAGGCTCAGCTTCAAAACGAAGCTTCTCCTTCGTCACCGGATGCACAAATCCCAGAACGCGCGCATGAAGGGCTTGTCCTGGCATCGCACGCACAGCTTCACGGACGTCTTCCGGAAGCGCAAGCCACTTGGGTTGACGCTCTGTCGGAGTGCCATAAACCGGGTCAGCTAAAATGGAATGACTGATTGAGTTCAGATGCACACGCACTTGGTGAGTGCGACCTGTTTCCAGGGTCACTTCAAGCCAGCTTGCAAAAGGGGCTTTTCCAACGCCCAAACGACCGTACTCTTCAACGCGGCGATAATAAGTGACGGCATGGCGCCCGTCGACCTTATGAATCGCCATCTTTTTTCGATCGGTGAGACTTCGCGCGATATTACCCTCAATTTTGACGGGCTTTGCAGATGCGGCAGGCGAGCCATAAACCAGCGCCCAGTAAACGCGCTCGATATCGTGCTTGGCAAAGGTCTCAACCAGCCCCTGGTGCGCACGATCCGTCTTGGTGATCACCAGAGCGCCACTCGTATCCTTATCGATTCGATGAACGATTCCTGGTCGTAAAGCTCCTCCGATTCCACTCAGATCCTTGATGTGGTGGAGGAGAATGTTGACCAGCGTTCCCTCAGATTGCGTGTCGGAAGGATGCACGGTGAGGCGAGGAGGCTTGTTCACGATCAGAAGATGCTCGTCTTGGTAGAGAATCTCGATTGGTTTGTCCTCAGGCAAAACATCCAGGGAGCGTGGCTCTGGAAAAGCGATTTCCACACGCGATCCTGCGGCAAGCTTCACGTTTGATTTGGTGAGGGGTTTGCCATCGACGCTGACGGCGCCTTCTTCGATGAGCTTTTGGAGGCGGCTTCGGGAGCAGAGGAGAGCTTCACCCTCCCATTCTCCCAGGCTCTTTTCCAATGCATTGAAAATCGCGCGATCCGCTCTTAAGCCCTGGCCTTCAACGTCGGCTGTGATCCATTTCCAACGCGAGTGGCTCATGACTGCTTAGCGGAACTTTTCGGGGTTGCTTCGTTGCAGGCGTGCCATATAGCTCACTGAGACATTCTGTGCAGGAAGCTTCAGAAGGCGAGCCAGCTGACTCACAAACCCGCGGATAAAGACTGCAGCAGGAAGTTTGCCGTAGTTCTCTTCCTCAATTGCGAGGATGTAGGCTTTTGTGATCTTCGTGGCTTGTGTCACTTCCTCAATGGAGACGCCGCGGGCTTCGCGGACGTGGCGGATAAAAGCGCCGCTCCATTCGGTTTGCTCAGCGATTTCCTTTTCAAGATCAGCCAGCGCCTTGGACACCATGGCGCTTTTCTGGGTATGGGCTGCGCTCAAATTGGAAGCAGGATGCGCTGGAGCCGACTCATTGAGCTGAAATGCGGAAGGGGATTGCGGCGGCATGCCGGGAGGGCTTGCGATCGGCGGCCGAATGTCCGTGCGAGGTGGCTCAAGAGGATTCTCATGAGCACCGAAGGTGTCCATCGGTGCCGTGCGATCGATCGAAATGATCTTTGCGGTCTCAGGCGCAGGCGCGGGCGCATTTTGCTGTGAGGCAGGAAGCGAGTTGCTTGAGATTTGTCCGTAAAAACGATCGTATTCACGACGGCGCTCAGGATTGGAGAGAACCTGGTAGGCTTCTTCAACCCGACGGAGCATGTCCTCGCGCTCGCTTCCATCGATCAGAGTGTAGAGCGCGACATTGTCTTTCTGAAAGGTAGCTTTGGCGCGCAGATAGGCTTCGCGAATATCGCTCGGCGAAGCATCGGGCTTCAAGTCCAGGATCAGATAATAATCCGTCAGATCATTCAATGTTTCTGGGGCAAATTCTGAGCTCACCTGAGTCCGCTCCGTTGGGTTGAGCAGTTTTTGATCATGTATTGAACAACGCGCTCGATGCTTGATACTAACCGCGAGTTAGGGAATTCCAGAAAGAGGGGACGCTTGCGGCGTACGGCCTGCCAAACAGCGCTGTCGTAGTCGAGATAACCAACATAATCCATGTCGATCCCGAAATACTTGCGGCAGACCGCTTTGACGGAGAATCCGATATCGATATCCGCCTGCGTGCGAGCCTGATTCACGATCAGTTTTGGCCTGAACTTCTCGATTTCAATCTTGAGCTTCAGTCCAAGTTCCGCGCTCTGGGTGTTCACCTCGCGGAAAAGATCCGAAGGGGAGCGGATACCGCGCGTGTTCCGCGTATCCATCGCTTGCTCGATCAATGGACGGATGTCACGCAAGGAGGGCGCGTGCCAGAGGTGCCGATAATAGGAACTCTTGATGAAGCGATAGGCGTTCTCAATGGATGTCGGTTCAGGCAAGAGAATGATGACTCCGAGATCCGCATAAAGGTAGAAGTCGAGAGTCGAGTAACTGGTTCCTGCGCCCAAATCAAAAACCACGTAGTCGCTGTCGATCTGAGGCACGGCTTCGAGCACGCGGCGCTTGGTTGCGGCATCAATCTGCGCGACTCCCATCGAGTCTTGTGCACCGCTGATGATACTGAGCTGCGAGATTCCACTCGGAACGGCGAGATCTTGAAGACTCGCCGTTCCGCCATTGAGGAAATCGCTGAGGGTGAGCTTAGGGAGCTCAACGCCAAGAGATGTGTGAAGATTGGATCCGCCCAAATCGAGGTCAATTGCGGTGACTTTTTCGCCTGTGCGAGCCAGAGCAATGGCCAAGCTCGAAGCGATCAGACTTTTGCCGACGCCGCCCTTGCCGCCGCCCACGGCCCAGACTTGTTTTACGCGTGAATGCTGAGGTGAGGGGAGCGCATCAAAAAGTCGAGTTTCGCTGATGGAGGCGTCTCCGACCTGATCACTGAGACTGCTTTTGAGCGGGTTCAGAGGGTTCATAAGAATCTTCCGTGATTGGCCAACGTTACGAACGGGGCTTTGAAAGCGTGTACTTTCAGGCACGCGCAAATCCTTTGCGCACACCCTTTATTTAGGATCGGGCCGCTCGTAGCTGGAGTCAATAAGATTCCAAAACCAGACAGTAATGGTCCTGAATTGTGCGTCAAATTTGAACTGATGGGGGTGCGGGTGCGTAAAGATTTTCGCACTCAGGCTGTCTGATCGCGTAACCCTGTACTCGTTTCATGATGTCATGATGCGACCGGCTAAAAGTAATTTTGTAGATTCACTCATTCTCGCTTGTAACTCGTTGATATGAATATGTAAAATTGCATAAAAAAACATTGCAAATTAGCATAAGCGGGAAGCTTCGTGGCATTGACGTTGCTTAATTGGAGATATCCTAACAAGGTCCTAACTTGAGTAAAATGCTCCTGCGAAAACTCGGCTGAGACAAATACTATGAAGCGATTGACCGAATACATGTTCCACCAGCTGCTCTCTCCGCTCCTAACTCCAATGAACATTGGGATGCCGGTTCGCCTGCATATGCGCAATGATCTTCATCTGTTTCGCAAAGCGTGGCACATGTCGATGGGTCTTCTGATCGCTCTGGTTTATCTTTCGGGAATGCGCGCGACGACAGGCGTGATGATTCTCGGAGCCTTGTTTGCTCTTTCTCTTTCGGTAGAAGTGATTCGCCTCCGCGTACCAGCGATTAACGACAAAGTAGTTCGTTTCTGGTGCCCGGTGATGCGCAGCTGTGAAGTCAATCGCGTCAGCGGCATTCCGTACTATCTTTTGGCTGCACTTCTTGCGGTCGGTATCTTTCCAAAACCCGTAGCTGTTCTTTCCATCCTCTATCTGGCTGTGGGTGATCCGATTGCCTCTTTGACCGGCATCCTCTACGGCAATCGCAGCATCCGTTTCTCAAACGGAAAGTCCCTGATCGGAACCCTGGGTGGAATCTTCGCCTGCTTCGTCGTGGGTTTGATCTATCTGAGGTCAATCGCGCTTCCAGAGAGCCAAACTCTTCTCATCGCTTTCGTAGGTGGATTGGCGGGCGGACTGGCTGAGCATCTTCCTCTCGAGACGGATGATAACTTCAGCATCCCAATCGTTTCGGGCTTTGTTCTCTGGCTGACCTTTATTCTTGTAGGTATTTAAGGTCGGATTCAGGTTCGGGCCTCAAATTACAGGCGAGGGCCTGTAAAAAGTTCACACTGTCTCTCATACTGTCTAATGTTTGGACAGGCAGCGGTTACCGCTTCAGTTTTATCCCTTTGAAATATAAGGGTTTATCCTAATTTTCCCTGGGTTTTTAGGTTGCGGCAACTGGTATGCTGCTTGCTGACATATGGGCCGCATGCAGCGCATTCGAACACAAAATCAGTTCGTTTCAAGAATAGGGGCAGGCGCCTTTGCGCTTTTCTTGCTCCATTCGGCTCATGCGTCCGTTCCTAATCTTCGCCCGACGTGGTCGCATCGTTCTCAAGTCACCGAAGCTCCGAACTGCTCCTACCTCAATGATACGAATCACGCAGCTGATCCGCTTTTTCTCAATCATCTGGTCGACCAAAAAACGGTGCTTAACCTGAACCAACAGTATCAGGACATGAACCGCGACTACGAGCTCAAGCAGAAGTACGGGCTCGTGGACATGAACCAGGAGCAAAACCACGGCAGCGACCTCTCGCACTTCGGCAAGCAAGCCTTCGCAGAAGTTCGTAAGTATCAAGCCAATCGCGAAGCCAAGCGCTTGAAGAAAGCCGTGGATCGCGAAGAGTCCCTGAAGGCGTTCATGAAGCCTGCTGCGATTGTGGGTGCCGGTGCGGCCATTTACAGCGGGACACCTGTGAATCTGGAAATCGACGAAGACACCCGCTTCAGAGCCGTTGCCAACGGCCCGAGTCAGACCGGTCAATTCTCATTGCTCTCGAACATGGGAACCACTTCACTCGATTTCGACCTCAACAAGCCTGATCCCAACAAGGCATACACCGCTGATCCGCGAGGCCAGATTGAGCGCTATCGTCTTTCATTCTCTCGCGGACTGCCTCTCTGGGATCTCACGAGTGGCGTGTACTACGGCGGCAGCACGACGAGTGTCGGCGCATCGATCAGTAAAAGCCTGATGCCTCATCTCACAGCCGTCATCGACTCCGTTCGCCCACTTCAGCAAGGTCGCTACTTCTCAGAGGAGTCCTTACGATTCTTCTACGGGCTGACTTTCTAAATAATCGCAAATCAGAAAACAGGCTAAAAATTTGAATACCATTATGTCGAGCGGACATCCTGTCC